>JAOPYB010000016.1 GCA_025964835.1 Nocardioides sp.
GTCAGCAGGGCGACCAGCGCCTCGAGCTGGACGTCGACGGACGAGCCGACCTCCTCGTCGGACCCGTCGAGCGCCCGGGCGGCGAGGCCGGCCTTGGCGTCGATGAGCTCGGCGATCTTGGTGTCGATGGTCTGCGCCGCGATGATCCGCCAGGCCGTGACCGGCTCGGCCTGGCCGATGCGGTGGACCCGGTCGATGGCCTGCGTCTGCTCCGCATCGGTCCACGAGAGCTCGGCGAGCACCACGTTGGAGGCGACCTGGAGGTTGAGCCCCACGCCGGCGGCCGAGTGCGAGCAGACGACGACGGCGACGTCGGGGTCGTTCACGAAGGCGTCGATGTTCTTCTGACGCGCCTTCGGGGTCTGGTCGCCGCGGATCGAGGAGTAGCGGATCCCGCGCTTGGCGAAGGTCTCCTCGGCGACGTCCATGACGTCGATGTGCTTGGCGAAGAAGACGACCTTGCCGACGCTGTGCGCGAGCTGCGCGGCGTAGTCCGCAGCCAGGCCGGCCTTGGCCTGGCCGATGCGCCGCATCATGCTGAACACGTTCTCGTCGGTCTTGGTCGTCGTGGTGTCCTCGCGCTCCCAGGTGGCGACCCGGCGTACGAGCTCGTGGTCGATGCCCTCGACGGTGACCCCCGAGGTGCGTGCCGCGAGGGCGCTCTCGTAGCGCGACACCAGGCGGCGGGCCAGCTCGCGCTCGGCCTGCCGGATGGAGCGGCCGGCGTCGTCGTCGAGCTCGACCGGGAGGTCGGCGATGCGACGCGCCGGGATGTCGGACGCCACGTCGACCTTGCGACGCCGCACGATGCCCTGGTCGATGACGGCGGTGCGGGCCGCGGGGTAGAAGGAGAGGTCGGCCGGTGTCAGCCCGGTCTCCTCGAGCGCGTCCATCAGGTTGGCCAGCGGCTTCTTGTCGTCGATCCAGCCGAGGAACTGCCAGATCGCGCGGAAGTCCTCGATGTCGTTGATCAGCGGGGTGCCGGTCAGCGCCATCAGCAGGGGCCGGACGGTGCGGGCGCGGATCCGCTCGGACAGCTGGAGGGCGTGCCGGGAGCGCTGCGAGGTGCGGTTCTTGATGAAGTGCGCCTCGTCGACCACCATGCCCCGGAACCCGAAGTCGCCGAGCCAGCCGACGTGCCGGTCCAGCACCTCGTAGTTGACGATCACGATGTCGGCGAAGCCGTCGATCTCGTGACCGTCACCGTGGATCACGGTGGAGGCGTGCCTGGGTGTCCAGAGGGCTGCCTCGCGGGCCCAGTTGGTCTTGACGACGTTCGGGACGACCACGAGCAGCGGGTAGGCGTTGGCGGCCTGCGCGGCGAGCAGCGCCTGCGCCGTCTTGCCGAGACCGGGCTCGTCGGCGAGCAGGAACGTGCGGTGCCCGGCGGCGGCCGCGGCCACGACCTGAGCCTGGTGGCGCATCAGCTCGTGCTCGCCGGGCGCCTTCAGCGACGTGGGGTCGGGGAGGTCCATGCAGGACGAGGCCCCGCCGTACTCGAAGGACCTGAAGAGCGGGCCCAGGAGCTCCCACGTGGCCAGTCGGCGCGGGGCGGCCGGCCGCTGGGCGGCCGAGAAGTCGGGGGTCAGGAACGGGTTGGCGAGCTGCCGGGACACGACCGACTGGGGGACGACCCGGCGCTCGGTCTGGGCGGCGGCCGCCGACGGCTCGGCCGGGGTCTCCTCCTCGGGGGGAGCCTCGGCGCCACCGGCCTCCAGCATGGTCCGCCGCAGGGCACGCGCGGAGTCGGTGACGACGGCGTCCTCGGCGAGCAGCATCAGCAAGGAGGTGTCGCGGGCCGCGGTCTTGGCGAGGATCGTCGCGATCCCGTCGAGCCGCTTGAGCTGCTCCGCACGCTGCGCCTCGGTGCTGTCGTCGTCCGCCTTCACGCGGGCCCGCTCCTCGCGGACCAGGAGGGCGACGACCTGGAACTTCGTCCGGAGCGACCCCGCCACGGGGCCTCGCTGCACGCCGGTCTCGACCTCACGCACGGCGCGGGCGAGCACCGGGATGATGCCTTCGTTGTCGAGGGCGCGACCGCCTCGACGGGTGCGCGGGGCGGTGCGGGTGGCGCCGGACTGGCGCTGGCCTCGTCTGGCCAAGAGCTCCTCCTCTGGAGCGCCGCGGCGATGGGGGCCGCGGCGATGTGCACCACCGTCACGGCTCGGGGCCGGTACGGCGAGGACACGTCGGGCGGGGCGGCCTCGGTGGCCGCTCCACGACGCGACACGGTATCTCCCGGCCATCGACCGGATATCGCGTCACCGACCGCAGGGCACGAGCTGTCGCTCGACGAAACAGCACTGCGGCACGGTGCTGACACCCATGCTACCGCCCGGCGCGCCGGGAGGGGACCCCGGCGCGGGAGTCATCACTGGGAGAGGTGCGCGCTCCAGCGCTCGTCGATGCGGCCGAGCTTCCAGATCGTGACCGACAGCGCCCAGGTCACGACGAAGAGCAGCACGATGCCGTAGCCGACGTACTCGAGATCGACGTCGGCGATCGCGGCGAGCGGGCCGGTCGTGATGCCGGTCTTGTCGGCCAGCAGGCCGATCAGCTCGATGCCGCCGATGATCAGGGCGACGGCGACGGAGAGCGCGGTGACGGTGAGGTTGTAGTAGATCTTGCGCACCGGCCGGGCGAAGGCCCAGCCGTAGGCGATGTTCATGAACGCGCCGTCGAGGGTGTCGAGCAGGGACATGCCGGCGGCGAACAGGATCGGCAGGGTGAGCACGGCCCACCACGGCAGGCTCGCGGCGACCGCGCCCCCGGCGATGACCAGCAGCCCGATCTCGGAGACCGTGTCGAAGCCCAGGCCGAAGAGGAACCCGGTGGGGAACATGTGCCACGGCTTGGTCACCGCCCGGGTGACCCGGCCGAGGATCCGGTTGAGGAAGCCGCGGTTGTCGAGGTGGCGGTCGAGCTCGGCCTCGTCGAAGTGCCCCGAGCGCATCTCCCGGAACACCTGCACGATGCCGATCAGCGCCGCGAGGTTGATCAGCCCGATGAGCACCAGGAAGACGCCGCTGATCGAGGTGCCCCAGACGCCGGTGACCTGCTGGAGCGTCGAGCTGTCGTCCCCGATGCCGCTGGACAGGGCGCGGACGCCGAGCGCGATGCCGAGCACCATGACGAAGACGACAGAGGAGTGGCCGAGGCTGAACCAGAACCCGACGCTCATCGGGCGCTTCCCGTCGGCCATCAGCTTGCGGGTCGTGTTGTCGATGGCGGCGATGTGGTCGGCGTCGAAAGCGTGCCGCATGCCGAGGGTGTACGCCGTGAGCCCGAGGCCGACGCCGAGCACCTTGCCGCCGACCTCGTAGTCGT
>JAOPYB010000070.1 GCA_025964835.1 Nocardioides sp.
GTCGAGCAGTCGATGGAGGACACCGAGGACCCGGACTTCAAGCTCAAGAAGTCCCTGACCGCCCTCGACCTGACCGTGTTCGGCATCGGCGTCATCATCGGTGCCGGCATCTTCACGCTCACCGGGACCGCGGCCGCCCAGTTCGCCGGCCCGGGCGTGGTGTTCTCGTTCCTGCTCGCCGCGATCTGCTGTGGCCTCGCCGCCATCTGCTACGCGGAGTTCGCGTCAACGGTCCCCGTCTCGGGATCGGCGTACACGTTCTCCTACGCGACGCTCGGCGAGCTGATCGCCTGGATCATCGGCTGGGACCTGATCCTGGAGCTGATGCTCGGCGCCTCGGTCGTGGCCCAGGGCTGGAGCACGTACTTCGTGACGTTCCTCGACGCGATCGGGCTGGGCTGGCCGGACTCGATCGGGCCGGCGGACGTCGAGGCCTTCTCGTGGGGTCACGTCAACGTCGCCGCCCTGCTGCTGGTCCTGCTGCTGACGACGCTCATCGCGGTCGGCATCAAGGAGTCGCTGCGGGTCAACCTGGTGCTCGTCGGCGTGAAGCTCTTCGTGGTCCTCTTCGTGATCGTCGCAGGCCTCTTCTACATCAAGGGAGCCAACTACCACCCGTTCGTCCCGCCGGCGGCCGACCCGGTCTCCGCCGACGGCCTGACGCAGCCGCTCTTCCAGTGGATGTTCGGCATCGAGGCGCAGACGTACGGCGTCCTCGGCATCATCTCGGGCGCCTCGGTCGTCTTCTTCGCCTACATCGGCTTCGACGTGGTGGCGACCACCGCGGAGGAGGCGCGCAACCCGCAGAAGGACCTGCCGCGCGGCATCATCTTCTCGCTCGCCATCTGCACGGTTCTCTACATGGCGGTCGCGCTGGTGATCACCGGCATGGTCCGCTACGACAAGATCGACACGGAGGCGGCGCTCGCGAGCGCGTTCCAGTCGGTCGGACGTGACGGCTTCGCGACGATGATCTCGGCGGGCGCGGTGGCCGGCCTGACGACCGTGGTCATGACGCTGCTGATCGGCGCGGTCCGGGTGCTGTTCGCGATGAGCCGCGACGGGCTGCTGCCCCACCAGTTCGGCAAGACCAGCTCGCGCACCGGCACGCCGATCCGGATCACGCTGACGATCGGCGCCCTCGTCGCCGTCGTCGCGGCGTGCACGCCGATCGGCAAGCTCGAGGAGATGGTCAACATCGGCACCCTGTCGGCGTTCGCGCTGGTGTCCCTGGCCGTGCCGATCCTGCGCAAGCGCCGGCCCGACCTGGAGCGCTCGTTCAAGGTGCCGTTCAACCCGTGGCTGCCGTACTTCGCCGCACTCGTCTGCGTCTACCTGATGCTGAACCTGAGCCTCGAGACCTGGCTCCGGTTCCTGGTCTGGATGGCGGCCGGGTTCCTCATCTACTTCACCTACGGGCGCACGCACAGCCGGGTCACCGACGAGGGCACCCGGGTGGAGTCGCCGGTCGGCTGATCGGCGTACGACCTGACGAGGCTATGAGCGGCTCTGTCTGGTCCTTCGCTCCGGACCAGTAGTCCAGCCCACCGTCCGACGGCATTGTCATTGTGACTGGTACCGAGCGGCATGCGCTTGTTGGCCCGGAACTGGCCGAAATCACGCACCTCGGTGAGTACATCGGGCTGAGCGCGGGGCCCGAAGCTCCCGACCTGCTCACGGGTGCAGATCTTCCCTGAGCCTGACATGGACGCGACGTGCGCGTCGGTCTGACCCGCGACTGATGTCCCCGCCGTCGAAGGTCACCGCCGCCGGGTCGTTCTCCTCTGGGCGCCCCCAGTGCCCGCGAGGAGCATGGAGGTGAGGAGCCCGGCCGGTGGCTGGTCCAGGCATCGGCTCTAGGAGACCGACAACGCCCTCACCTCGTAATCGACACGGGACGTCGCGGTCGGCGTCCTGGGCCTCGGGATGGTGGGCTGCGAGCGCTGCCGCCCGCATCGCGGCCGACTTCGTCGCCATCGTCGCCATCGTCGCGGCCAGCTCCGGCTGGCTCGGGGTCCTGGTGTTCAGCACCGTCGTCCGGTGGGTCTCCGCCACCGCGCGGGCCCTGATGCTGGGCACGGCGCGTCCGCACCTTCGGTCGAGCGGGGTCGTCGAATCACCCCCGTCACGGTGAGTTGCTGTGAATAATGAGCCACCCGAGGGCACCCCGCCCGAGGCCACCATGTGGAGCCCCGAAGCGGGAGGTGATCATGCAGCGCTACACCGAAGGCCTGCGGTTGCTGCACGCGTTGAGCCTCTCGGTGCTCGCCACGGACGTCGGCGGCGTCGTGACCTTCGCCAACGACGCCGCGACGGAGATGTTCAACAGGAGCGCCGAGGAGCTGGTGGGCTCCGGGCTCGCCGACCTGATCGGCGGCGACAGCGACGCGACCCGGGCGCTGGCGTTGGCGGCCGTGCTCGGCGGCACGCGCTGGCGCGGTGACCTGGCGGTGCGTCGGCACGGGGCCGACAGCATCGTGGCGGCCGTGACGGTCACACCCGTCCGGGAGCCCCTCGGCACCGTCGTGGGCGCCATCGTCGCGCTCGAGGACATGACGGAGATCCGCAGCGTCGAGGCGGAGGCCGCGGCGAGCGAGCAGCGGCTGCGCCTAGCGCATGCGGCCGCCGAGCTCGGCACCTGGCACTGGAGCGCTCTCGACGACTCCAACGTGTGGGACGAGCAGATGCACCGCATCTACGGCCTCGCGCCGGGCGGGTTCGACGGCAGCTGGGACGCGTGGGTCGGCAGCATCCACCCCGACGACCGGGACGACGCCGTCGCGACCGTGCAGAAGGCGATGGCGGAGCTCTCCACCTACGTGCTGCGCCACCGGATCCTGCGACCCGACGGGACGCTGCGGTGGATCGAGGCCCACGGCAAGGTGCTCGTCGGTCCCGCGGGGACCCCGGCCGGCACCATCGGGTGCGTCCAGGACGTCACCGTGCGCATCGAGATGCAGCACCGGCAGGAGGACGCGGCCGCCCGCGCCCTGCTGCTGCAGCAGGTCACCGCCGACTTCTCCCGGGCGTGGACGCCCGACCAGGTCGCCACGGTGCTCGCCACGAGCCTCGAGCGGGTGCGCGCGATCGTCGGGGTCAGCATCGAGCTGGAGGTGCCCCAGGACCTCACCGCGGTCGCCGGCAGCGGTGCCTTCGTGACCGGCGCCCGCCACCCGCTCTCGGACGAGGACGCGCAGCTGCTCGACACCCTGGCCTCGCAGTGCGCCATGGCCGCCGAGCGTGCCGAGCTGTTCCGGCGGACCACCGAGATCTCCGAGGACCTCCAGTTCAGCCTGGCCGCGAGCCCGCTGCCGAAGCTGGACAGGTTCGAGATCTCGGCGTACTACGCACCGGGCGGCGACGACCTCGAGCACGTCGGCGGCGACTGGTACGACGCGATCGGCACCGCCACCGGCGGGCTGTTCCTCGTGGTCGGCGACGTGATGGGCCGCGGTGTCCGCGCCGCCACCACGATGATCCACGTGCGCGCCGGCATCCGCGGGCTGCTGACCGTCCAGCCGTCCCCGGTCGCGCTGCTGACGGCGGCCGACGAGATGATGGCGCGCGACGCGCCGTACCAGTTCGTCACGGCCGCGGCCGCGCTCCTGGACCCGGACGCCGGCACGCTGGAGCTCTCGAACGCCGGCCACGTGCCGCTGGTGCTCGTCCACCCCGACGGCACCACCGACATCATCGGTCTCGGCTCCGGTGCGCCACTGGGCGTCCTGCCGTCCCTGGGCCGGATGTCCGACCAGGTCGCGCTCGAGCCGGGCTGCGTGGCGGTCATGGTCACCGACGGCGTCGTGGAGTCCCGGGACCGCGACATCGACCACGGGATCGAGCGGCTCCGCCGGCGTGCCGCCGAGCTTGCGGACGGGCCGCTGGACAGGCTGGTCGAGGGGGTCGCCGCCCTTGCCGACAAGCGCCTGCGCGACGACGTCACGGTGGTCGCCGCGCGGTTGCGCTGAGGATCAGCCACGGCTAGACGACGTGGACCGAGGTCCTTCTCGCCGTGAACTTCCAGATCCTGACCGACATCTCCCGGGTGAGCCGGATGCAGCCGTGGGACTCCGTCAGGTTCGTGCCGAGGAGCCAGTCGGCGTGCATCTGGGCGCCGTTGGACTTGTAGGTGGGGATCCGGTGGAAGCCGATGCCGCACGGGGCGAAGCGCACGAAGTTGTCGAGCCAGACCTGGTTGCTCGTCGTGCTGTTCTTGCGGATCCGGGCGGTCCGCCCGCAGTAGGAGCCGGTGGCGTAGCTGCCCCGGTGCAGCTCCGCAGGGTTGTCGACGATGCCGCTCTGGGCCGCGATCCCGCCCCCGGCGCCCACCAGCCACACCCAGTTCTGGCCCTGGCTGATCACGATCCGGCGACCCCGCCCGGAGCCATCCGGGACCGGGCGCTGGTCGCAGCGCAGCGCGTCGTCGGCGTACAGCCGCCGGCGCGTCTCCCTGGTGAGGCGACCGCTCTGCGGCAGGTGGTGGCGCGACTGGAAGCGGATCACGGCAGACCGGGTCCACTGCCCGAGGTCGCCGTCGGCCGGTCCGGCCCGGCAGCCGAGGTGGTTGAGCGCGCGCTGGGCCTTCTCGACCCGGGGACGGCCGGCGGCGTCGGCGGGCGCTGCCGCGACGACCAGCCCCAGGACCAGCGCGAGCGTCGTCGCCAGCGCCGCGACGAGGGAGCACAGCCGCTTCATGGCTTCAGCGCTCCACCGACATCTCGCCGAGCTCGTTCCAGTCGTCCTGGTCGACCGACTGGCTGACGATCTTCGGGGTGCTGGCGAGGTACGCCGGCAGCTTGGCCTGGGCGGCCCTGAAATGGTCGCTGTTCACGTGGGCGCCACCGGCGTCACCGTCGCGGAACGCCTCGACGAGGACGTACTCGTTGTCGTCGTCGAGGCTGCGGGACCAGTCGAACCACAGGCAGCCGTCCTCGGCGCGGCAGGCCTCGGTGAAGTCCCGGGTGATCTCCGGCCAGGCCTCGGCGTGCTCGGGCAGGACCTGGAACTTGGCGGTGATGAAGATCAAGGCAACTCCTCGGAGATGACGGATCGGCCCACCCGATCGTACGGGTGGGCCGACGTGGTTTCGAGACGGTTGCCGGAGCAACCTCCTCAACCACCCCTAGTGGAACTTGCCGAGGCCCTCGCGCTCGAGCAGCATCGTGAGACCGCCGTTCCAGAACGAGAAGCCGGCACCGGTGATCATCGCCAGGTCGAGGTCCTCGGGTGCCGCGACGACGCCCTCGTCGAGCATCAGGCGCGCCTCCTCGGCGAGCCCGGCGAGGACGCGGGTGCGCACCTCGGCGGGCTCCAGGACGACCGGGTTCGGGGGCTGTTCCTGCATCGCCTCGATCTCGGGGTCGATGCCGCCGTCGGGCCCGTAGTACGACGACTTCCTCGCCGCCACCACGCGCTCGAGCGCGGGGGAGACGTGGAACCGGTCCGGGAAGGCCGCGTGCAGCGTCTCGACGTTGTGCAGGGCGATCGCCGGGCCGACGAGCGACAGCAGCTGATAAGGCGGCATCGGCGCCACGCCCGCGAACGCGGCGTCGGCCACCGGCACCGGGGTGCCCTCGTCGACGATCCGGCCGACCTCGCCCATGAAGCGGCCGAGCAGGCGGTTGACGATGAACGACGGGCTGTCCTCGACCAGGATCGTGGTCTTCTTCAGCGCCTTGCCGGTCGCGAACGCCGTGGCCAGCGTCGCGTCGTCGGTGCGCTCGCCCCTGACGATCTCCAGCAGCGGCATCACCGCGACGGGGTTGAAGAAGTGGAAACCGACGACCCGCTCGGGGTGCTCGAGGTCGGCGGCCATCTCGGTGATCGACAGCGACGACGTGTTGGTCGCGAGCACGCACTCGGGCGACACGGCCTTCTCGACGTCGGCGAAGACCGACTTCTTGACCGACATCTCCTCGAAGACGGCCTCGATCACGAAGTCCGCGTCGGACAGGGCGGCGGACTTGGCCGCGTCGTCGGCGGCACCGGAGACCAGGCTCTTGAGCCGGTTGGCCTTGTCCTGGTTGACCCGGCCCTTCGACAGCAGCTTGTCCACCTCGGCGTGCACGTAGCCCACGCCCTTGTCGACGCGCTCCTGGTCGAGGTCGGTGAGCACGACGGGCACGTCGAGTCGTCGTACGAACAGCAGCGCGAGCTGGCTGGCCATCAGGCCGGCGCCGACGATGCCGACCTTGGTCACCGGCCGGGCCAGCGACCGGTCGGGGGCACCGGCGGGACGCTTGGCCCGCTTCTGCACCAGGTCGAAGGCGTAGAGCGACGCGATCAGCTCGGGGGTCCTGGACATCGCCTCGAGGGCGTCGTCCTCCCGGGCGAAGCCCGCGTCCCGGTCGTTGTCGCGGGCGGCGTCGATCAGCTCGACGGCCTTCTTCGCGGCGGGGGAGGCGCCACCCGTCCTCGATTCGGCGACCTGGGCACCCCGCGCGACGGCGGCGTCCCACGCGTCCCCGCGGTCGAGCTCGGCGCGATCCACGGTGGTCGAACCGCTCAGCACGTCGGCCGCCCAGAGCAGCGACTGCTCGAGGAAGTCCGCGCCGGCGAACACGGCGTCCGCGAGACCGAGGTCGTACGCCGCCTGGCCGCCGAGCGTCCTGCCGTTGTTGAGGGGGTTCTCGAGGATCAGCGTCACGGCCTTGTCGGGGCCCACCAGGTTGGGCACCAGGAAGGCGCCACCCCAGCCGGGGACCAGGCCGAGCATGACCTCGGGCAGGCCCAGGGCCGGGGCGCTGTCCATGACCGTGCGGTAGGTGCAGTGCAGGGCGACCTCGAGGCCGCCGCCGAGGGCGAGCCCGTTGACGAACCCGAACGACGGCTTGCCGCCGTCCTGGAGCTTGCGGAAGACCGCGTGGCCGAGCTGGGCGATGACGCGCACGCCGTCCTCGCCGCCGCCGGCGATGCTGGTGAGGTCGGCGCCGGCGGCCAGGATGAACGGCTTGCCGGTGACGCCGAGCGAGGTGATCTCGTCGTCGGCCAGCGCGGCGTCGATCGCCGTGTTGAGCGAGAGCAGCGACCGCGGGCCGAACGTGTTCGGCCTGGTGTGGTCCTCACCGTTGTCGAGCGTGATCAGGCCCATCACGCCGGCCCGCCGTCCGTTGCCGGCGGGCAGCGTGACCTTGCGCAGGTGGGCCTGGGTGACGCGCTCGGCGTCCGAGGAGATCTCCTCGGCGCGGGCGAGCAGGGCCGCCTCGTTGGTCGAGACCATGTCAGGCCGCCTCTCCGGTGTAGTGGGGGTTCTCCCAGATGACGGTGCCGCCCATGCCGATGCCGATGCACATGGTCGTGATGCCGTAGCGGACCTCCGGACGCTCCTCGAACGAGCGGGCCAGCTGCGTCATCAGCCGCACGCCCGACGAGGCGAGGGGGTGGCCCATGGCGATCGCGCCGCCGTACGGGTTCACGCGGGCGTCGTCGTCGGCGATGCCGAAGTGCTCCAGGAACGCGAGCACCTGGACGGCGAACGCCTCGTTGACCTCGAACGCACCGATGTCGTCGATGGTGAGACCGGCCTGCCTGAGCGCCTTCTCGGTCGACGGGATCGGGCCGGCGCCCATCACCTCGGGCTCGACGCCGACGAAGGAGTAGGCCACGAGCCGCATCCGGATCGGCAGGCCGAGCTCCTTGGCGGTCTCCTCGTCGGCGAGCAGGGCCGCGGTGGCGCCGTCGTTGATGCCCGCGGCGTTGCCGGCGGTCACCTTGCCGTGGGCGCGGAACGGGGTCTTGAGCTGCGCCAGCGACTCCATCGAGGTGCCCGGGCGCATCGGCTCGTC
>JAOPYB010000079.1 GCA_025964835.1 Nocardioides sp.
CCGAGCGGTACGTCGTGATCTCGACCTGCCACTCGCCCTTGCGGCAGCCGATGGTGCCGAACGCGCGCCCCATGTCCCAGATCGCCTCGGCCCAGCCCTTGAGCAGCGCCTCGGTCTGCTCGGGGCGGGCGGAGGTCGTGAGGTCGAGGTCGTTGTGCTGGCGGCCGAGCATCGCGTCGCGCACCGGCCCGCCCACCAGGGCCAGCTCGTGCCCCGCGGCGCCGAAGCGCTCACCGAGCTCGTCGATCACCGAGGCGATCCGGTCCAGCTCGACGCTCACCGAGCGCTGGACGTCGGTGATCTGGAGAGGGGGGAGCGGGGCGTCGGGCACGGGAGGCAACTTTAGTCCCCGGCGCCCGGGCACCGGCGCGCAGCGGGTCCGGGCACAGCACGGTGCCCTAAAGTCGACGCCGTGCTCCGCCCTTCCTCACTGCTGCCTGCCCTCGCGGCAGTCGTGGCGGTGCTGGCGGCCCCCCTCGCCACCGCTCCTGCCGCCGCGCTGCCGGCGCCGGGTGCCCGCGAGCCCCTCCCGCTGACCTCCCAGACGCACACCCAGACGCACACCCAGACGCACGCCCGGCCGGCGGCCAAGGCCCGCAGGGCCGCCGACCAGACCCCGCTGACCGTCGAGATCGAGTCGCTGTCCCCGTCGTACGTCCCGCGCACGGGACCGGTCCGGGTGAGCGGCTCGGTGACCAACAACGACACCGAGACCTGGACCGACATCCGCACCTACGCGTTCATGTCCGCCGCACCGATCACGTCGGCGGGAGAGCTCGCCGGCGACACCGCGTTGCCGGAGAACGCCTACGTCGGCGACCGGATCACGGTGCCCGGGACCTACGACACGATCAAGGAGCTGGCACCCGGCGAGAAGCACCAGTTCTCGATCAAGGTGCCCCGCTCTCTGCTCCCCGCCCAGCTCCCCGGCGTCTACTGGTTCGGCATCCACGCGCTCGGGGCGGGCCCCGACGGCCGGGTCGACGGGGCGGACGGTCGGGCCCGCACGCTCATCCCGCTCGTCGGCGGCACCCAGCGCAGCATCGACACCGCGCTGGTCGTGCCGTTGCGGCGCGAGATCAGCCATGCCCCGGACGGGAGCCTCGAGGACGTCGAGGACTGGACCCGCACGCTCTCGACCGGCGGGCGGCTCCGCTCCCTCGTCGACTTCGGCGCCTCGGCGGGCTCGCGTCCCCTGACCTGGCTGCTGGACCCCGCGCTCCCGGACGCCGCCCGCTCGCTCGTCCTGGGCAACCCGCCCCGCTCGCTGGCGCCGACCGTGGCCGTGGGCACCACGGACCCGTCCGTGAGCCCGGACGTGACCGCCGTCCCCGGTGAGTCCTCCGGGGACGGCGCGTCCGACGCCGACCCGGCCGAGACCGAGGCCGGCGACGCCGCCACCGCGTGGCTCGACCGGCTCCACGAGGGGCTCGACGCGAGCCAGATCCTCGCCCTGCCGTACGGCGACCTCGACGTCGCGGCCGCCGCCGAGCGCAGCCCCGGTCTCTACGCCCAGGCCCGCAAGCGGAGCGGTACGACGCTCGACCCCTGGGGCCTGCGGATGTCGCCCGCCGTGTCCGCACCGACGGGCTACCTCGACGCCCGGGGCATCGACGAGGCCGGGGACGCCACGATCCTGGTCACCGACCGGATGTTCCGCGGCCAGCCGCCCCCGGTGGCGCGCACCCACGGCGCCCGGCTCGTCCCCACCTCGTCGGGTGCCGCCGCGGGTGGCCCCGGCCCGGGCCCGCGGCTCACCGCCGTCGCCCTGCGGCAGCGGATCCTCAGCGAGGCCGCCCTGCGGGTGCTCCACCCCGGCCGACGCCCCCTCGTGGTGATGTTGCCGCAGCACTGGTCTCCCGAGGCCACGACGGGGTTCTTCGAGGGGCTCGACGTGGACTGGGTGCACCTCACGACGGTCCAGGACGCCAGCGATCGCCGGGGCCGGGCCGTCCCGGCGGGCGATCTCGACTACCCCGCCACGCAGTCACGACGCGAGCTCGACGCCGCGAACTTCACGTCGGCCCGGGCGCTGATCGAGGTGGGGCAGACCCTCCAGAGGGTGCTGACCACCAACACCAGCGTGGGCTCGACCATCACCGACGAGGCCCTCACGGACGCGTCGTACGCGAACCGGAGCCACCCGGACGCCGCCCGCGCGGCCGCCGACCGGTCCCGTGCGTGGGTGGACGAGCAGCTCGGCTCGATCGACGTCAACGCCCCGCCATCCGTCACGCTCTCCAGCGCCAGCGGCCGGTTCGCGGCGACCCTGACCAACGGCCTCGACCAGCCCGTGAGCGTCAGCCTCCGGGTCCAGGCGGACCGGCCGCTGGACATCGCGGTGCCCACGACCATCGACATCCCCGCAGGTGGACGCGCCACGGTGCTGCTGAACGCGTCCACCAGCACCCCCGGCATCCACAACGTCCGGCTCGTCGTCACCGACACGGACGGCACCCCGCTCGGTGGGTCGGACGACCTGCCGATCAAGTCCGCCCAGGTGAGCGGCGTGATCTGGCTGATCCTCGGCGCCGGGGTCGCTCTGCTCTTCGGGGCGATCGCCGTACGCCTGTTCCGCCGGGTCCGGGCGGCCGCGAGGGCGGCGCGGGCGGCGGCCCCGTGAGCGAGCGCCCGAGCAGCACCGACGACGACCGGAGGGTGCTGGCCTCCAGCGCGGTGATGGCTGCCGGGACGGTGGTCTCGCGGCTCAGCGGCTTCGTCCGCTCCGCGCTGCTCGCCGCGGCCCTCGGGATCTCGCTGCACGCCGACATCTTCACGGTCGCGAACACCATCCCCAACGCCCTCTACATCCTGCTCGCCGGCGGCATCTTCAACGCCGTGCTCGTGCCCCAGCTGGTGCGGGCGATGGCGAACGACCCGGACGGCGGGGAGGCCTACACCAACCGGGTCATCACGCTCGCCGCCCTCTTCCTGGCCGGCGTGACCGTGCTGCTCGTCGCGGCCGCACCGCTCGTGCTGTCGGTCTACCTCGATCCGAAGTACGACACGGCCGCGCTGGCCGCCCAGCGGGAGTCGGTCATCGACTTCACCCGCTACTGCCTGCCGCAGGTCTTCTTCTACGGGATGTTCGTGCTGGTCGGCCAGATCCTGAACTCCCGGCGCAGCTTCGGGCCGATGATGTGGGCGCCGATCGCGAACAACGTGATCTCGGTCGCCGTCCTGGTGGTCTACCTCGTCGTCTTCGGCACCGTCCCCGACAGCGGCACCGCCTCGGCCTTCAGCGCGCACCAGGAGCTGTGGCTGGGTATCGGGTCCACGCTCGGCATCGCGGCCCAGTTCCTGATCCTGGTGCCCTACCTGAAGCGCGCCGGCTTCACCTACCGCCCGCGGTTCGACTTCCGCGGGACCGGCCTCGGCCACACACTGCGCCTGGGCATCTGGACCGTGCTCTTCGTCGTCGTCAACCAGGCCGCCTACTTCGTGGTGGTCAACCTCGCCTCGGGCGGCACCGTCAACGGGGGCGACGGCACCGGCCTGACGGTCTACTCCTCGACGTTCCTGATCATGATGGTCCCCCACTCGGTGATCAGCGTCTCGCTCGCGACCGCGATCCTGCCGCGGCTCTCGGCCCTCTCGTCCGCGGGCGACCTGGCGGGTCTCGCCCGGTCCCTGACCTCCGCGCTCCGCACCGCCCTCGCGGTCGTGCTGCCGTTCGCGGCCCTGCTGCCGCTGGTCGCCCCCGACATCGCCAACGTGATCCTGCACGGCGCCGCGCGTGCCGACTACCGCCTCTACGTCCCCTCGCTCGCGCTGTTCGGGCCCGGGCTGGTCTTCTTCACCGTCCACTACCTGATGCTCCGGGGCTTCTACGCCCTGGAGCGCACCCGCACCGTCTTCTGGATCCAGTGCGGCGTCGCCCTGACCAACATCACGGTCGCCGTCCTGCTGGTCGGCCACACCGATGCCGAGCACACCTCACCGTCCCTGGTCGTCGCCTACACCGCGTCGTACGCCGTCGGCTCGCTCGTCTCGTACGTCGTCCTCCGCCGGCTGGCGGGGGGCCTGGAGACGCCCCGCCTGGTCCGTTTCCTGGTCCGGATCGCGCTCGCGACCGCGGTGTCGACGGGTCTCGCGTTCGTGGTCGCGCACCTGCTCCACGGCCTGACCGACCACCCCGGCTGGCCCCTGGCCCTCGGCCAGGGCACGGCGATCGCCCTCGTGGACATCGGGGTCTTCGTCGCGGTCGCGCGGCTGCTGCACCTCGAGGAGGTGACGTCCGTGCTCGACACCGTGGCGCGGCGCCTGCCGTCCGCAGGTCGCGGGTGAACCGCCCTACGATGGGCTCTGGTCAGACCGCGAGCCGGTCCTGGCCCGGACCCACGGACCCAGAGGGGAGCTGCGTGCCGAACTCCATCCGGCCCGGCGACGTCCTCGCCGACCGCTACCGCCTGGTCGACCTCCTCACCGAGAGCGGCGCGGGGCGCTTCTGGCGCGCCCACGACAAGGTGCTCGAGCGGCACGTCGCCCTGCACGTCATCGACGCCGACGACGAGCGCGCCCCCGGCCTGCTGGCGGCGGCCCGCCGCTCCGCGACGATCCTGGACCGGCACCTGCTCCGGGTCCTCGACGCCGACCAGGTCGACGGGCTCTGCTTCGTCGTCAACGAGTGGGGCTCGGGCACGTCCCTCGACATCATGCTGGCCAACGAGGGCCCGCTCGCGGCCCGCCGGGCAGCCTGGCTGGTGGCCGAGGTGGCCTCCTCCATCGCGGTGGCCCATGCCGCCGGCGTCGCGCACGGCCGCCTGGTTCCCGAGAACGTGCTGGTCGACCGCACCGGCGCGGTCCGGGTCATCGGGTTCTCCGTCGACGCGGCGCTGCACGGACTGCCGCCCGGGCGCACCTCCACGGACGTGGCCGACCTCGGTGGCCTGCTCTACAGCGCCCTCACCGGCCGCTGGCCCGGGGTCTCCCGCTCCCACGTGCCCCCCGCGCCCCAGGAGCACGGCCGGGTGCTGCGACCGCGCCAGGTCCGCGCCGGCATCCCGCGCCCGCTCGACCTGCTGTGCGACGAGGTCGTGAACCCGTACGCCGCCCACGGCCGCAGCCGCGACCCCCACGACCTCGAGACCGCCCGGGGCATCGCCGACTACCTGAGCGAGTTCGTGGGCGACCCCATCGGGCTCGCCGACGCGGAGGCCGCTGCCCACGCCGCCCGGCCGCACCACCAGACCGTCGTCCTGCCCCGCCTGCCCGAGCCGGTGGCGTCCGCCGAGAGCCCCACCGGGTTCGAGGTGGAGCCGGAGCTCGAGCCCGACGAGGGGCCGGACCCGGCACCGCCGGCACCTCCCGCGCCTCCCGTGGCTTCCGCCGCGCCCCCGACGCCCCCGACGCCCCCGACGCCCCCGACGCCCGTCGTGCCCGTGGAGCAGCCCACCCAGGCCGGGCTGCCGATCTTCGACGACGTGACCGACGACGTCTCCTGGCTGGCCGCGCGCGCCACCCCCGCTCCCCCGCCGCCGCCCTTCGACGAGCCACCCGAGCGGCCGCTCTTCGCCCCGCCGCCGAGCGACGGCGAGCCGGTGCGCCGGTCCCGGCCGGGCAGCCGGCCGGCGACCGGACCCGGCGACTACTGGCCGTGGGAGAGCGCCGGGCCCGGCACCGGCTCGACCCCGGTGACCGACGAGGACGACGACGACGAGGTACCCGGCCGGAGCTGGCTGCGGCTGGCGGCGGTGATCGCGGTGGGCCTGCTCCTCCTCGTCGCGATCGTGGTGGCCTACAACCTCGGACGCGGCAAGACCCCCCTCGGCGCCGAGCCTTCCGACGACCCAGCCTCCACCTCCCCGTCGGCGACCCCGTCCGCGACTCTTCTCAGCGGTCTGGTGGCGGCCGACTTCGACCCCCAGGGCGACCCGCCCGACGAGAACCCCGAGCTCGCCCCGCTCGCCGTCGACGGGGATCCGGCCACGGCGTGGCGCACGATGACCTACACGCAGAACTTCGGGCCGGGCGGCCTCAAGACCGGTGTCGGCCTGACCATCGACCTCGGCACGCGCTCGGCCGTCAGCAGCGTCGACCTCACGTTGGTCGGGGCGCCGACCGGGGTCTCCCTCTACGTCACCGACCGGCTCCCCACGGGCGTGCGCGACCTCAGTCCGGTCGTCGAGGAGACCCTGTCGGGCCCGCGCAAGCGGGTGACGCTCGACGAGCCGGTGTCCGGTCGCTACCTCACGGTGTGGCTGACCTCGCTGCCCGCGGCGGAGGGCGGCTTCCGTGGGGAGATCGCGGAGGTGGCGGTCCGCGGATGACCTCGTCTCGGGACCACCCCTTCGAGCAGCCCCCGGACCGATCCACCGACCGACCCACCGACCGGTCCACCGACCGACCCACGGACGCCGCGCTGCTCCAGGCGCACGTCGACGGCGACCCCGACGCGTTCGGCGAGCTCTTCGCGCGGCACCAGGACCGGCTCTGGGCCGTCGCGATGCGCACCATGGGCAACCCGGAGGACGCCGCCGACGGGCTCCAGGACGGCGTGATCGCGGCGTTCCGCCGGGCCGGGTCGTTCCGTGGCGAGGCGGCCGTCACCACGTGGCTGCACCGGGTCGTCGTCAACGCCTGCCTCGACCGCCTGCGCGCGGCCAAGGTGCGGCGTACCGAAGCGCTCCCCGACGACCTCGAGGAGTACGGCAACCGCGGCTCGCTGGCCTCCGCCACCGACGCCTCGGAGGACCCCGCCGACGTCAGCGTGCGCGGCGAGCGCCGCCGGGCCGTGCTGGACGCCCTGGCCACGCTGCCGGCCGAGCAGCGCGCGACGCTGGTGCTCGTGGACATGGAGGGTTACCCCGTGGCGGAGGTGGCCGAGATTCTCGACTGCGCCGTCGGTACGGTCAAGTCCCGGTGCTCGCGCGGCCGGGCCCGGCTCGCCGAGGTCCTGGGCGTCCTCGGCACCGAGGGTGACCCGGACCACCCCCGCTCCGGGAACCCGCCCCCGCCACCGCCCGTCCGACCCCTGAAGGCTCCCCGCGGTCGCCCGACCGAGCCCTGACCCACGATCCCCCCGTCCCGAGAGGAGGTGCCCACGATGTCCGACGACGACCCCACCCTGACCCCCGAGCAGGAGCGCGAGGTACGCCGGCTCCTCGCCGACGCCCGGCACGCGGAGCCGGTCCCCGGTGACGTCGCCGCGCGCCTGGACCGGGTGCTCGCCGAGCTCGCCCGTGGCGACTCGGGCCCGCCCACGCCTGTCACCGTCCTCGCGACCCGGCGCCGGCAGCGGGTCGTCTCGCTCCTGGTGGCCGCCGCGGCGGTCGTCGTGATCGGCATCGGCCTCGGCCAGGTCGTCGGGAGGCACGGTGGGGGCGTCGACGACGCCGGGAGCGCGGCCGCGGACAGCGCCGCCGAGGCCTCCGGGGCGTCGCCGAGCCCGAAGGACGGGTCCGCAGGCGCCGATGCGCTCACCGGGGACCAGGCCGCCGACGCACCGCGCTACGCCCTCAAGGCACCCGCCAGGCTCGACCCGGACCGGTTCTCCCGCGGCGTGATCCGGCTCCGCGAGCTCGCCGGGGCGGCGTACTCCACGCAGTACGCGTCCCCGACGCCCGCGACCGGCGCGAGTGGCGCGAGTGGCGCGAGCGACCGTCGTGGCGGCCTGTCCGACTTCTTGCTCGAGTGTCCGCCGGCGCACTGGGGCGCCGGCACCTTCGTGCCGGTCCGCTATGCCGGCGACCCCGCGGTCCTGGTCTTCCGTCGGGCCGACGGCGACACCCAGGTCGTCGACCTGTTCCAGTGCGGCAGCGTCGACGTGATCCGCTCGATCACGCTGCCCGCCCCCTGACCGGGTTGCCGGGTCCGGCCGGGCAGCCGCGGGAATGTCTCTCGCCTACGATCGGTTTCAAGGGGACAGGGGGCCACGCGTAGCGTGGGCTCCGTCGTCCGACGCGGTCGAGCAAGGTCCGAGACGGCGTGAGCCGGCGCGACGACCGCGTCGACCGCGTCGACCGCGTCGACCGCGTCGAGACCATCGACGTCCACCGATCGAGGAGAGTTCCACTCCATGCCCGTCATCAGCACCGACACCCGCAACGTCATCATCATCGGCTCCGGCCCCTCCGGCTACACCGCCGCGGTGTACGCCGCACGGGCCAGCCTCACGCCGCTGCTCTTCGAGGGCTCGGTGACCGCGGGCGGTGCG
>JAOPYB010000087.1 GCA_025964835.1 Nocardioides sp.
AGTTCCTCTTCATGGCGAAGGGCGGCGGCTCGGCCAACAAGTCGTTCCTGTTCCAGGAGACCAAGGCGATCCTGAACCCGGCGCGGATGCTGGCCTTCCTCGACGAGAAGATCCGCTCGCTCGGCACGGCCGCGTGCCCGCCGTACCACCTGGCCGTCGTCATCGGCGGCACGTCGGCGGAGTTCGCGCTCAAGACCGCGAAGTACGCCTCGGCGCACTACCTCGACAACCTGCCGACCTCCGGGTCCATGGACGCGCACGGTTTCCGGGACCTCGAGCTCGAAGAGGAGGTGTTCAAGCTGACCCAGTCGTTCGGGATCGGGGCCCAGTTCGGCGGCAAGTACTTCTGCCACGACGTCCGGGTCGTGCGGCTGCCCCGGCACGGCGCCTCCTGCCCGGTCGCGATCGCGGTCTCGTGCTCGGCCGACCGCCAGGCACTCGGCAAGATCACCCCCGAGGGAGTGTTCCTCGAGCAGCTCGAGACCGACCCGGTGAGGTACCTGCCGGACACCACCGACGAGCACCTCGACGACGACGTGGTGAAGATCGACCTCAACCGGCCGATGGCCGAGATCCTCGCGACCCTGTCGGCGTACCCGGTGAGGACCCGACTCTCGCTGACCGGGCCGCTGGTCGTCGCGCGCGACATCGCGCACGCGAAGATCCAGGAGCGTCTGGACGCCGGCGAGGAGATGCCGCAGTACCTCAAGGACCACGCGGTCTACTACGCCGGCCCGGCCAAGACCCCCACGGGCATGGCGTCCGGGTCGTTCGGCCCGACCACCGCCGGCCGGATGGACTCCTACGTCGAGTCGTTCCAGGCGGCGGGGGGCTCGATGGTGATGCTGGCGAAGGGCAACCGCTCGAAGCAGGTGACCGACGCGTGCCACAGGCACGGGGGCTTCTACCTCGGCTCGATCGGGGGGCCGGCCGCCCGGCTCGCGCAGGACTGCATCCGGTCCGTGTCCGTGCTCGAGTACGAGGAGCTCGGCATGGAGGCGGTCTGGAAGATCGAGGTCGAGGACTTCCCCGCCTTCATCGTCGTCGACGACAAGGGCAACGACTTCTTCACCGATCCGTCCGGAGCGGTCACCGTGCCGATCACGGGTATCCGCGTACGCTCCGCCGAGTAGTCCGGAGCCGAGGAGGGTCATGAACGACGACGAGTGGCAGAACCTCTCGCCCCTGCTGGACCTGATCGGCTCGTTCGTGGCCGGCGAGCTCGGGCCCGAGGCGTTCGAGCGAGAGTTCCTGCACAGCTACAAGGACGACCCGTACGTCTGGTCGGAGGCGACGTTCTCCGTCCTCGACGAGCTCTTCGCCGAGGTCGAATCCGACCTCGACCCCGACGAGCTCCGCGAGGCCGCCAACGAGGCGCTGAAGGCCCTGCGCTCCCTCTGACCCCGCGGCAACCTCCCCGGGTCGCCACTTCGACGACTCGTTGTCCTCTTCGGGGGGGTCGTGTCGCGGTGCCGCGTTGGGCCCCGCGGTCCCCTCCTGGGCGGAGCCGCTCTCGCCGCCGGGGTCCCCCGCGGTGGCGTCTCCGGGCGAGATGGCCTCCGGCTGCTCCGCCGGATCCATCCCCGACACCTCCGAGACCTGCTTCTCGTGCGCGTGGCCGGCTGTGTCCGCCACGTTTCCTCCCAGCGGCTCGTCGGACGCCCGTCGTACCCGGGGGCAGCCGGGAGGATGCCCGCGACGTCGGCAAGGATGGGCACGTGGAGTACGTCGAGATCGCGCGCGCCGAGTCCGAGCGCGGCGAGCTGGTGCTGCGGGAACGCCGTGCCGAGGGGGCGCCGACCTCGCTGGAGCTTCGCGCCAACGGGGTCTTCGTGATGGACACCGTCGAGACGAGCACCGAGCGCGCCCTGGCGACCGCGGCCCTGGCGCTGGTCGACGAGCCGCGGGCCGTGGTGGTCGGGGGCCTCGGGCTGGGCTTCACGATGCACGAGGTGCTGGCCGACTCGCGCGTCGAGAAGTGCGCGGTCGTCGAGATCGAGGTAGCACTGGTCGGCTGGATGGGCGACGGCACCGTCCCGCACGGCCCGGCGCTGCTCGCCGACGAGCGGGTGCTGGTCGTCGTCGCCGACATCGCGGTGGCCCTGGCCGAGGCGCGGCCGGCGACGTACGACCTGGTGCTGCTCGACGTCGACAACGGTCCGGGCTACCTCGTGCACGAGGCCAACGCGGCCCTCTACCAGCCTCCGTTCCTCGCTGCGGCCCGCGATGCCCTGCGCCCGGGCGGGGCCCTGGTGGTGTGGTCTGCCGACGAAGCACCCGAGCTCGAGCGTGCGGTGAGCGAGGTCTTCGGCGACGTCGAGGCCCGCCCGCTCGAGGTGCTGCTCCAGGACCGCGACGAGCGCTATTGGCTGTACGTCGCGCGGGTACGGTCACCAGCATGAGCCCCGACACGAGCCCCGACACGAGCCCCGACAAGGGCACCGAGTTCCGCACCGAGCACGACAGCATGGGCGAGGTCCAGGTCCCCCGGGACGCGCTGTGGCGGGCCCAGACCCAGCGGGCGGTCGAGAACTTCCCGATCAG
>JAOPYB010000098.1 GCA_025964835.1 Nocardioides sp.
CTGGCCTCGGACCCCGCACTCCTGCTCCTCGACGAGCTCTCCATGGGCCTCGCCCCGCTCATCGTCGACGAGCTCTACCAGACGGTCGCCCAGATCGCCGAGAGCGGCGTCTCGATCCTCTGCATCGAGCAGTTCGCCCGCACCGCCCTGCGCGTCTCGGACTACGCGGCGGTGATGACCGGCGGCCGGGTCGTGGCCACCGGTGAGCCGGCCGAGATCCTCGCCACCATGTCCGACGTCATCCTCGGAGGAGCAGCATGACCACCACGCCCCGCACGGTCACCCAGCGGTTCGCCCGCTCGCTCGCTGCCTCGGCCGTCGTGGGGGTGATGCTCCCGGTGGCCGCAGCAGCACCCGCGCACGCCGGCGACAAGCAGGACCCCGCGTACGCCGGCTTCAGCACCCACGCGGTGGCGACGCCGGTGCGCCTGGAGATCTACGAGCCGACGATCCCGATTCCCGCGAGCCCGCAGGCCGAGGTGGAGCTCGGCTACTCCACCGTGGAGGCCGACAGCGGCAGCTCCATGGGCCGGGCCAGCTACCTGTGGCCGGGCGACGCGGTCGGCGAGGGCTTCAAGACGATCATCGAGAACCTCGGGCTGCCCAAGGAGCTCAGCGGTCCGCTGGGCAAGGACGGCTACCCGAACCAGGTCAACTCCAGCTCCCCCTCGGGGGAGAGCTCCCAGGCCGACGAGCCGTTCCCCGGCATGGTGATGCGCACCAACGCGTCGGCGGAGAAGACCGTCGCGCAGACGGGCTACTCCACGGACTGCCAGGTCGACGACGCCGGCTCCGGCCCCGGTGGTGGGGGCGGTGGCACCCCCGGCCTCCCGCCGCTGCCCGGGGTCCCCGGGGTCCCCGGGGTGCCCGGCCTGCCCGGCCTGCCCGGGTCCGTCGGCTCGTTGAGCCAGCTGCTCGCCCCCTCGGCCGACAGCTCGCGGCGTGGTGTCACGACGTCGAAGCACGCCAGGGCCGCCGCGAAGGCCGGTGAGCCGGAGTCCTCGTGCCAAATCCCCGCGGAGCTCGCGGCGCTCGTCGACTTCGGCGGCTACGTCTCGACGAGCTCCACCACCAACACCGGCTCTGCGGTCGGCGCCACCTCGCGGGCCGCGCTCTCCGACGTCGAGCTGCTCGGCGGTGTCATCACGATCTCCGACGTCCGCGCGAAGGCCGCCTCGGTCAGTGACGGCGACAGGGGCAAGCCGTCCGGCGCCGCCGGTTACGGCACCCTCGCGATCGCCGGCCAGGAGTTCACCATCGGACCCGACGGCATCGAGGCTGCCGGTCAGAAGCAGCCCATCCCCGGCCTGCCCGACGACCCCGCCAAGGCCCTCGCTCAGCTGGGCGTGACGATCACGGTGCCGAAGCCGTCGTACGAACGCGATGGCGACAAGGCGACCAGCGACGTCGCCGGGCTCGTCGTGCAGATCGACACGCACCAGCTGCGCCAGATGCTGGACCCCGTCCCGTTCGACGAGATCGTGGGTGCCGTGCCCGACGAGGCGGGCCAGCTCAAGAGCCTGCTCGGCGCGGCCGTGCACCTCTCGCCGCGCTTCGTGATCACGCTGGGCGACGCCTCGACGGTCGTCGACACGGTCAAGGGCATCGACGTGCCCAGCACGCCGACGTCCGCGGACCCGGGCAGCACGACCGGCGGGGGCGGGGGCGGCGCCACCGACACCTCCGCCACCTCGCCCCCCTCGGGCGCCACCACCGGCGCCCCCGGCGGTGCCGCCCCGGCCGGCGACGCGAACGCCGACGGCGACCTGACCGGCGCCGCCCCCATGGGTGCCGGCCTGCCGCCGCTGTTCTCCATCCCCGGCGCGCTGCTGTTCGGCGGCCTGGCCCTCGCCGCTGCCGGCGGCGGCTACTTCCGCAAGCTCGGGGTGCTGGCCCTCGGGGGCACCGGCTCCTGCCCGCACGGCCTCGACAGCGGCCTGCCCGACCTCCGAAAGGCCTGACCCATGACGACGACCTCCACCGGCCCGACCTCGACCAGCCTGCCGCGGGCGTCCAGTCGCGGCTCCTCGGGAGCGGCCCCGCTCAAGGACAACCACTCCCAGATGCTCCAGCTGGTGCTGTTCTGGCTGGGCGCGATCCTGCTCCCGCTGGGGCTGGTGGTGATCGTGCTGGGTTGGTACGGCGCGGCCAACACGCCGTACCAGTACGACCAGTTCTCCTACCTCGTCTCCGGCGGCCTGCTCGGCCTGGGGCTGACGTTCGCGGGCGGTTTCCTCTACTTCGGGGCCTGGCTCGCCCGGATCGCGGCCGACGGCCGGGAGTCCTCGAAGCGCCTGGCCGACACCCTGCTGGTGCTGGCCGACGTGACGTCCCGGGCCGCGGCGCGCAGCGACAACGGCATCGACACCTCGGCGATGCCCGTCACGGCCGGCGACGGCACCACCATGCACCGGCGCGACTGCTCCCTGATCGCGCACCGCGACGACCTCCACCCGGTCGGCGAGAACAACGGCCACCTGACCGCCTGCCGGGTCTGCCGCCCCTGACGGGAGCCGGTGCCCTTGATCCGGGACGGAGTCCGCGAGACGGCGTCACGCACGTCGTCGTCCGGGCCACGGACGTCTCGGCCGGCTGGAGTGAAGGGCACCGGCTCCGCTACTCCTCGCTGGCCAGGGCCTCGTCGGGCTTGGCCGCGAGCACGTTGGCGATGTAGTCGCGGGCGGCGTCGAAGATGTCGACCGCCGAGCCGGCGCGCTCGGAGAGGTACCACCGGTGCACGAGCACCTCGTGGAAGATCTCCGCCGGCTCCAGCTTGCCCCGCGCCTCCGGCGGGATCAGCTCCATCAGCGGGTCCCAGACGGTCGTCAGCCACCTGTTCGCGACCAGGGTCCGGTCCTCGCGGCCGAGGTCGAAGTGTGCGGTGAACGACGCGATGTCGTTGAGCAGCCGGCGGGCCTGCGCGTCCTCGACGTTGAGCCCCGTGAGGGCCTGGAGCTCGCGGCGGTGGTGCCCGAGCTCGACGACCTTCGGCTGGATCCGCACCTGGTCGCCGTCGAAGTCGGTGACGATGTCGAGCTCGTCGACGTCGAAACCCAGGTCGTTCAGCCGCTCGATGCGCTGCTCGATGCGCCACATCTCGTCGGCCGAGAACTCCTCCTCGACCGTCAGCTCCGTCCACAGCGCGTGGTAGCGGTCCGAGATCAGGTCGACGATCTCGTGGGTCTGGATCTCGGCGTCGAGCGACTCGCTGGCCTGCAGGTCGAGCAGCTCGGCGAAGACGTTCTCGGTGGCGATCGTGAGGTCGTACTCCCGCATGCTCGCCGACAGGCTCGGCTTGAGCTCACCGGTCTCGGCGTCCACGAGGTACGCCGCGAAGCCACCGGCACTGCGCCGGAAGAGGACGTTGGACAGCGACACGTCGCCCCAGAAGAAGTCGGCGAGGTGGAGGCGCACGAGCAGCACGACGAGCGCGTCGATCAGCGAGGGGAGGTTCTCGGCGGACATGCCGTGCGCGAAGAGGCTCCGGTAGGGAAGCGAGAAGCGCAGGTGCTCGGTCAGCAGCGCGGCGGGGAGCTCCTCGCCGCGGCCGTCGACGCGGCCGGTGACGACACCCTGCGGCACCACCGCCGGGAGCCCGAGGCGTTGGAGGTCGCGGAGCAGGCGGTACTCGCGGAACGCGATCTCCTCGACGGTCTCCTTGACGGCGTACGTCCGGTCATGGAGCCGCACGATCCGCACCACGTGCCGCGACAGGCCGCGGGGGAGCGGCACGACGTGGTCGTCGCCCCACTCCTCGAGCGGCGTCGACCACGGCAGCGTGACGATCGCCGGGTCCGGGCGGCTCGCCACGATGCGCAGTGCCATGCCCGGCAGCGTAGACCTCAGCCGCGACCCGTCGGCTCGAGGAAGACCGCCCCCGGTCCCCGTGGAGCGACCTCGTCGTCGGGGTTGTTGAGGGCGCAGCCGCGCAGGCTCAGGCACCCACAGCCGATGCACGAGTCGAGCTTGTCCCGGAGCCGCTCGAGCCGCTCGATCTGCTCGTCGAGTCGCGGCCGCCAGGCGCGGCTGAGCCTGGCCCAGTCCGCCTTCGTCGGCGTCCGGCTCTCGGGCAGCGTCGCCAGGGCGGCGCCGACCTCGTCGAGGCTGAGCCCCACCCGCTGGGCGGTGCGATGAACGCGATCCGGCGCAGCGTGGACTGCTCGTAGCGGCGTTGGTTGCCGGTCGTGCGGACGGCGTGGACCAGCCCGCGCGACTCGTAGAACCGGACCGCGGACGTCGCCACCCCGGCCCGCTCGGCGAGCTGCCCGATCGTCAGCTGGGTCATGCGGCCAGCGTCCCGCGACTTCAACCCGACTTCAAGGTCGGGCGCTGCCTCTCGGTAGTCGAGTAGGGAGCGTCAGCGACCGTACCGAGGTGGTTTCGGTAGTCGAGTAGGGAGCGTCAGCGACCGTATCGAGACTAGAACGCGTTCTAGTCTCGCTGGTACCGTCCCTGCATGCACCTCACCGACGGCGACCGCATCCGTGGCCTGCTCGGCACCTACTGCCAGCTCATCGACGCCGGTGACTTCGCGGGCCTGGGCGCCTTGATGGCCCGGGCGACGCTGCGGACCGAGGAGGGCGCGGCCGTGGCGACCGGCTCGGCGGAGGTCGCCGCGCTCTACGCCGACCTGGTCCGGGTGCACGGGGACGGGACCCCGATGACCCAGCACCTCGTGGCCAACACCGTGTTCCACGACCCGCACGCTGACGGCTCGGTCACCGCGACCTCGTCGTACGTCGTCCTGCAGTCGACGCCGGAGCTGCGGCTGCAGCCGGTCATCGCCGGGACGTACGTCGACACCTTCGCCCGGGACGAGGCGGGGAGCTGGCACTTCACCGAGCGACGGTTCGGCATCGGCCGGGCCGGCGACCTCAGCCACCACCTCACCACCGCGATGGGAGAACCGTCATGACTGCCAGCACCACGACCGGCCCGACGACCGGCCAGCGGGTCGTCGTCATCACCGGAGCGGCGTCGGGGGTCGGCCACGCGACAGCGGAGATGTTCCGCGACGCCGGCGACCTCGTGTTCGGTCTCGACCTGCACCCGACCGTCCCGGACGGCGTCACGTACGTGGAGTGCAACGTCGGCGACCGGGCGCCGGCGGAGATCGCCGCGGCGATCCGCTACCTGTCGTCGTCCGACGCCCGGATGGTCACCGGCACGATCCTCGCGGTCGACGGCTGCATGAGCTGAGCCGCACGAGCCTGCTCCGGGCCGAGGAACTAGCATGTGGCCGCGCCGCCCACGGGTGGCTCGGCCGGTGTAGCTCAGTTGGTAGAGCGCCTCTCTTGTAAAGAGGATGTCGCGGGTTCGACTCCTGTCACCGGCTCCAGTGGAGCAACACCGGGGGGCAGACGCCGCCGGAAACCGGCGATCGCGGCGAGATCCGCGGCGTTTGCCCCCCGGAGCTGTTCGGAGCGAGCAGAGATGGCCACCGGGCCCCCCGTTCGGGCTATTGCCCGGGTCCGCCGGGCGACCTAGCGTCGAAGCCGGTGCACTTGGTGCTCCCTACGGGGGTGGCTGGGGCGCCGAATCGCGGGCGTCGTGCCGCGACCGCCCGACCGCTCCTCACCGCTGGGCACGCCGCTGCGTCCGGCAAGCGGGAGCCGGACGGGACGGATCGAGGCGACGACGCCCGCGCCGCACGTCCGGGCCCGCCGCCTCGACCTGCGGTCTCGACCCCCGTTCGGTCAGCCCGCAAGCATCGCCTTCATCTGGGTGATCTCGTGCGCCTGGGCGGTCTCGATGTCGTCGGCGAGCGAGACCGCGTCGGCGTACTCGCCGTCCGTCTGCTCGGTCCGCGCCATCTCGATGGCCCCCTCGTGGTGACGGATCATCATCCTCAGCCACATGTCCTCGAAGGTCGCGTCGCCCGCGGCGTCGAGGCCGGCCATCTCCTGGTCGCTCATCATCCCGGGCATGTCACCGGCGCCCATGGACATGCCGCCCGCGTCCGCGTGCAGGTGGTCGCGTGAGGTCTCGGGCACGGGCTGGTCCCAGTCGACGAGCCAGCCCTTCATGGTCTCGATCTCGGGACCCTGGGCGTCCAGGATCTGCTGGCTCAGCCGTTCGAAGGCCGGGTCCAGGTCGCGACCCCGCGTCAGGTCGACCATGGCCAGGGCCTGAGCGTGGTGCGGGATCATGTCGGTCGCGAAGGCCACGTCGGCGTCGTTGAAGGCGGCGGAGGCGGGGACGGTGGCGCCGGAGGAGGCGCTGTGGTCGCCCCCGCCACAGGCGGTCAGGGTCAGGGCGGCGGCCGCGACGAGCGCGGCGAGGCGTGGAGCGTGCTTCATGGTTCTCTCGTTCCTGTCGTGTGGGTGGGCATGCCGGAGCCGGGCCGCGGGGCGGCCCTGCAGCTCAGCAGCGGTACACGGATAGGAACGAGGGGGTCGGTGGGTCGGGTGCCCGGCTGCGCGGGACCGGCACCGGCGCCAGAGCGACGCGGGGCAGGGCCCACGGTGTACGTCGCCCGGAGACCGCGAGCACCAGCCAGGCCATGAGTCCGCCCAGCAGGATCGCGACGCACAGGCCCATCGCCATGCCGGACAGGTCGTCCGCGGGCACCGGCGATGCGGTCGCGGCGTCCAGCACCGCCGTCGCCTCCGCGACCGACGGCATCGTCATCCCGGGGTGGGCCGCGTCGTGGTCGCCGAGCCCGTGCATGCCGAAGAGGCCGGCCAGCACCAGGAGCGGCACCACCAGCGACCATCGGAACCGGGCGGTCACGGGCACGTGCCCACGCTAGCAACGAGAAGGTGAACGGCCCCGGGCCGAACGTCCCGTCACCGGAGCCGGCGTACCTCGAAGGCCATCGGTGGCACGGCGATCGCGTCCTGGGCGGCCACCAGCTGGATCTCGCGGGTGCCGGCGGCGATCGTGGCCTCGAGGACGGCGAAGACCGACGACGTCGTCGCGGCCAGCGCGTGGGCGGGGGAGCCGCTGGTGGTGAGGTGCGCGAGGTAGAGGGCGGCCGTCACGTCCCCGCAGCCGTTGGGGGTTATCGGCAGCTGCGGGGTGGTCACGGCCCAGGCGCCGGCGTCGGACACGGCGACGACGTCGAGCGAGCCCTCCGGGACGGTGTCGTGCAGCACGCTCGTGACGAGCACGTCTCGGGGCCCGCGCCTGCGTACGGCGTCCACCGCGGCCAGGAGCTCGTCGAGGGTCCGGGTCGTCGTGCCGGCGAGGAAGTCCAGCTCGAAGTGGTTCGGCGTGAGGATGTCGGCCTGCGGCACCACGGTGTCGCGCATGAACTCCGGGATGCCGGGTCGCACGAACATCCCGCGGCCGACGTCGCCCATGACCGGGTCGCAGCAGTAGACCGCGGCCGGGTTGAGCTCCTTGACCCGGGCGACGGCGTCCAGGATCACCTGGCCGACCGCCGGGTCGCCCTGGTAGCCGGAGAGCACCGCGTCCGCCTCGCCGAGCACACCACGGTCGTCGATGCCCGCGATCACGTCCGCCACGTCGGCCGCCGCGAGCAGCGGGCCGCGCCACTCGCCGTACCCCGTGTGGTTGGAGAAGTGCACGGTCAGCACCGGCCAGACCTCGTGCCCCAGCCGCTGGAGGGGAAACACGGCGGCGGAGTTCCCGACGTGGCCGTAGGCGACGGAGGACTGGACGGAGAGGATCTTCACCAGGTCATTCTGGCCCGTCCCCGGCGCCGCGCGATTCCCTGTACGGGGAAACTAGAACGCGTTACAGTTATCCGCGGTGTGGGGTCCGCCACACCCGGGATGCGCACGTCGATCGAGCGAGGTTGAGCATGGCCAAGTCCAAGACGGGTCGGTACGAGAACGAGGCCGACTATGTCGTCGTCGGGTCGGGCAGCTCCGGCGCCGCCATCGCCGGCCGCCTGGCCCAGTCCGGGGCGAGCGTGATCGTGCTCGAGGCCGGCAAGAGCGACGACCAGTACCTCGTGAAGAAGCCCGGGATGATCGGCCCGATGCACTCGGTCCCGAAGATCAAGGCCAAGGTCGACTGGGGCTTCTACTCGACCCCGCAGAAGCACCTCCTGGACCGCAGGATGCCGGTGCCGCGCGGCAAGGTCGTCGGCGGTTCGAGCTCGATCAACGGCATGGTCTACGTGCGCGGCAACCGCGCCAACTACGACTCCTGGGCGGCCGAGGGCAACACCGGCTGGTCCGCCGACGAGGTCAACGCCGCCTACGTCCGCATGGAGGACTTCGAGGACGGCGCCAACGACTACCGCGGCTCCGGCGGCCCGATCCGGATCACCCGCAACAAGACACCCCAGGAGGGCACCCTCCAGTTCATCCAGGCCACCGCGGACACCCTCGGCGTGAAGGTCGTCGACGACTACAACGCCGAGTCGCAGGAGGGCGTCAGCCGGATGCAGCAGAACGCCGCCCACGGCCTGCGCTACAGCGCCTCCCGCGGCTACATCCACAACCTCGACGTGCCCACCCTCCGGCTGCAGTCCGAGGTGCTGGTCACCAGGGTCGTGATCGAGAACGGTCGGGCCACGGGCGTCGAGGTCACGGACAAGGACGGCTCGAAGCGCACCGTGCGCGCCGGCAAGGAGGTCATCCTCTCCGCCGGCTTCGTCGGCTCGGCCCAGCTCCTGATGCTCTCGGGCATCGGCCATGCGCAGCACCTCGCCGACCACGGCATCACGACACTCGCGGACCTGCCGGTCGGTGACAACCTGCACGACCACATGTTCCACGCGCTGACCTTCCACACGATCACCTCGAAGATGCGCGGCAACGCCCTGTTCTTCGGCAAGGGCGTGATCAAGGAGGCCCTGCGCCCCGGCACGACGTTCATGGCGAACTCGGTCTTCGAGGCGGTGGCCTTCCTGCGTACGTCGCAGGCGACCGACGTACCCAACCTGCAGCTGCACCTGCTGCCGTGGTCCTACGTGTCGCCCAACCAGGACGAGCCGATCCAGCACAAGGTCGACCCCCGCACGAGCATCACGCTGCTGTCGACGCTGATCTATCCGAAGAGCCGCGGCACGCTGCGCCTCGCCTCGTCCGACCCGACCGCCGCTCCGCTGATCGACTTCCAGTACCTCGCCGACAACGCCGACCTCGAGGTGCTCGCCGAGGGCTCGGAGATGGTGCGCGAGATCATGGGCGGCGCCGCCTTCGGAGGCGCGGTCAAGGAGGAGATCCACCCGGGCAACAAGCTCAAGGGCCAGGAGCTCCGCGACGCGATCCTCAACCGGGCCACGTCGGTCTACCACGGCGTCGGCACCTGCCGGATGGGTGTCGACGAGCTGGCGGTGGTGACTCCGGACCTCAAGGTGCGCGGCATCGAGGGGCTGCGCGTCTGCGACGCCTCGATCATGCCGTCGATCACCGGCGGCAACACCAACGCGCCGGCGATCATGATCGGCGAGCGCGGGGCCGACATCGTGCTCGGCAGCGCCAACCCTGGGAGCAACTGACGATGAGCGTGCAGCGACCGGCGTCGGTGACCGACGCGTTCCTCCAGGAGCTCGTCTCCCGGGTCCCGTCGACGAGTGGTGGCACCTGGAAGCTCACCGAGGTCTACACCGGCGAGGTCCTCGTCGAGCTGCCGCAGTCGACGCCCGCGGACATCGGCCACGCCTTCGCAGCGGCGCGGACGGCCCAGGTCGAGTGGGCCGCCCGCCCGCTGGCGGACCGGCTGGCCGTCTTCAAGCGCGCGCACGCGCTCTTCATCGACAACGCCCAGACCACGACCGACCTGATCCAGGTCGAGAGCGGCAAGAACCGGCGGATGGCGATCGAGGAGACCTGTGACCCGGTGATGGTGATGAGCCACTACCTCAAGCGGGCACCCAGGCTGCTGGCGCCGGTCAAGCGCGGCGGGCCGGTGCCGTTCCTGTCGACGTCGACCGAGATCCGCCAGCCCAAGGGCGTCGTGGGGATCATCGCGCCGTGGAACTTCCCGTTCGCGACCGGCATCTCGGACTCCATCTCCGCCTTGATGGCCGGCAACGGCATCGTGCTCAAGCCGGACAACAAGACCGCGCTCTCGCCGCTCTACGGCATCTCGATGCTCGAGGAGGCCGGGCTGCCGAAGGGCCTGTTCCAGGTCGTGTGCGGGGAGGGGCCGGACGTCGGCCCGACGCTGATCGACAACGCCAACTACGTGATGTTCACCGGGTCGACCGCGACCGGGCGGGTGATCGGCGAGCGGGCCGGCCGCAACCTGATCGGCTGCTGCCTCGAGCTCGGCGGCAAGAACCCGATGATCGTGCTCGAGGACGCCAACTTCGACGAGGTCGTCCAGGGTGCCCTGTTCGGCGCCTTCGGCAACACCGGCCAGATCTGCATGCACATCGAGCGGATGTACCTGCCCCGGTCGCGCTACGAGGAGTTCAAGACGAGGTTCGTCGCGGCCACCGAGGCGTTGAACCTCGGGGCGTCGTACGACTTCGGCCCGGACGTGGGCTCGCTCGTCTCGCCCGAGCACAAGGAGCGCGTGCAGTCCCACGTCGAGGACGCGGTCGCGAAGGGCGCCACCGTGGTCACCGGCGGCAAGGCGCGCCCGGACCTCGGCCCGGCGTTCTTCGAGCCGACGATCCTCGAAGGCGTCACCAAGGAGATGATCTCCGGCACGCTCGAGACCTTCGGTCCGGTCGTGGCGCTCTACGCCTACGACACCGTCGACGAGGCGGTCGCGCTCGCCAACGACACCGACTACGGCCTGAACGCCTCGGTCTGGGGCGGCGACGTCAAGAACGCCTGCCTCGTGGGGCGTCGGATCGAGTCGGGCAACGTCAACGTCAACGACATCCTCGCGACGGCGTTCGCGTCGAAGGGGACCCCGTCGGGCGGCGTCAAGCAGTCCGGCGTCGGTGCGCGGCACGGCGACCAAGGGCTGCTGAAGTACACCGACGTGCAGAACCTCGCGGTGCTCAAGAAGCAGGTCATGGGCGCCCGCCCCGGCCAGGACTACGACGCCTACGTGAAGAGCATGCTGTCCGGGCTCAAGATGATGCGGAAGACCCGCATCCGCTGACCCGTGGAGTTGGGGTTTGGTCCCCAACCGCGCGTTTCAGGGCCCCCGGACTGCGGTTCGTGACCAATCGGTGCGGTTGGGATCCGCCGTCTAGGGTCGAGTTATGAACGACATGGCGTACCGCCCCCTGGGCGACTCGGGTCTCATCGTCAGCGCGGTCGGGATCGGCTGCAACGCCTTCAGCCGGCGGGTCGACCTCGAGGGGGTCCGCGACATCCTGGCCGCGGCCCGGGAGACCGGGGTGACCCTGCTCGACACCGCGGACACGTACGGCGACCCCGCCGGCGGCAGCGAGTCGCTGATGGGCGAGGCCCTGAAGGGCCAGCGCGACGACTTCGTGCTGGCCACCAAGTTCGGCATGAACATGCGCGGCGAGTACGGCGAGGACCACGGCGTGCGCGGCTCCCGGCGCTACATCCGACGGGCCGTCGAGGGCAGCCTGCGCCGGCTGCAGACCGA
>JAOPYB010000114.1 GCA_025964835.1 Nocardioides sp.
CCTCCCGCGCGCTGGCTCCGATCGGCACGGCGGGGAAGCTCTTCGCGTTCGGCCTCGATGTCGGGGCCGGGCTGTTCAAGCGTCCCTTCCAGATGCGGGAGTTCCTCCAGCAGGCCTGGTTCATCGCCTCGGTCACGATCGTCCCGACAGCCCTGGTCGCCATCCCCTTCGGCGCTGTCATCGCGCTCCAGGTGGGCGGCCTGATCAAGCAGTTCGGTGCCCAGTCCTTCACGGGCTCGGCCGCGGTGCTGGCGGTGGTGCGAGAAGCGGGGCCGATCGCCACCTCGTTGCTGATCGCCGGCGCCGGCGGGTCGGCGATCGCCGCCGACCTGGGCGCCCGCAAGATCCGCGAGGAGCTCGACGCCATGATGGTGCTGGGCATCGACCCGATCCAGCGCCTCGTGGTGCCCCGGGTGCTCGCCTGCATGCTCGTCGCGGTCTTCCTCAACGGCCTGGTCAGCGTCGTCGGCGTCGCCGGTGGCTACGTCTTCAACGTGGTGCTCCAAGACGGCACACCAGGGGCCTATTTAGCGAGCTTCACCGCACTCGCACAGCTCCCCGACCTCTGGCAGGGCATGGCCAAGGCCCTGATCTTCGGGCTCATCGCGGCCATCGTCGCGTCGTACAAGGGCATGAACGCCGCAGGTGGCCCGAAGGGCGTCGGTGACGCGGTGAACGAGTCGGTCGTCATCACCTTCATGTTGCTGTTCGTCGTCAACTTCGTGATGAGCGCCATCTACTTCCAACTCGTCCCACCAAAGACGGGTTAGCGACATGGCCAACATCAGATCCGTCTACCAGAAGCCACTGGGCACTCTGGACAGCCTCGGCGAAGAGCTCGCGTTCTACGTCAAGGCGCTCGCCTGGACCCCGCGCACGATCCGTCGCTACAAGAAGGAGATCCTGCGCATCCTGGCCGAGGTCACCCTCGGCTCCGGTGCCCTCGCGGTGATCGGCGGCACGGTCGGCGTCATCACGGCCATGTGCTTCTTCACCGGCACCGAGGTCGGGCTCCAGGGCTACGCAGCGCTCAACCAGATCGGCACCGCCGCGTTCTCCGGCTTCGTCTCCGCGTACTTCAACACCCGCGAGATCGCCCCCCTGGTCGCCGGCATCGCGCTCGCCGCCACCGTCGGGTGCGGGTTCACGGCCCAGCTCGGCGCCATGCGCATCTCCGAGGAGGTCGACGCCCTCGAGGTGATGGCGATCCCCTCGCTGCCCTTCCTCGTGACGACCCGGATCATCGGCGGCCTGATCGCGATCATCCCGCTGTACGTCGTGGGCCTGCTGTCGTCGTACTTCGCCACCCGGCTCACCGTGACGAAGTTCTTCGGGCAGAGCACGGGCACCTACGACCACTACTTCAACCAGTTCCTGCCGCCGGGAGACGTCCTGTGGTCCTTCGGCAAGGTGCTGGTCTTCGCGGTGACGGTGATCCTGATCCACTGCTATCACGGCTACACCGCCTCCGGTGGACCCGCGGGCGTGGGCGTGGCCGTGGGCCGCGCCGTCCGCACCAGCATCGTCGCCATCAACGTCATCGACCTGTTCCTGTCGATGGCCATCTGGGGCACCACCACGACCGTGCGACTGGCGGGATGACCGGATGCGACTGACCCAGAACCACAAGGTGCTCGGCATCGTGTTCCTGTGCCTGCTCCTCGGTGGCATCTACCTCACCTACGGCGTCTTCACGAAGAAGTTCGTCGACTACGACCGGGTGAAGCTCGAGACCTCCACGATCGGGCTCCAGCTGCCCTCCCGTGCCGACGTCAAGATCCGCGGCGTCATCGTGGGCGAGGTGCTGGCCTTCGACACCACCGCCGAGGGCGCCGAGCTCACGCTGGGCATCTTCCCGAGCGAGCTGGACACGATCCCGGCGAACGTCACCGGGTCGATCGTCCCCAAGACCCTGTTCGGTGAGAAGTACGTCTCCCTCGTCGTCCCGGACGACCCGGCGCCGGGCCACATCGAGACGGGTGCCACGATCCCGCGCACCCAGGTCTCGATCGAGGTCGAGAAGGTCCTCTCCGACCTGTACCCCCTGCTGCGCACGGTGCAGCCGGCGGAGATCAACACGACCCTCAACGCCGTGGCCACCGCCCTCGAGGGACGCGGCGAGCAGATCGGCAAGAACCTCGAGACCGTCGACAGCTACCTCAAGCGCCTCAACCCCCAGATCCCCGGCTTCGTCGAGGACCTCCGCCTGACCGCGAAGGTGTCCGACACCTACGCGCAGGCGATGCCGCAGATCGCCGAGATCCTGCGCAACACGGTCAAGACGACCGGCACCCTCGAGGACCGCGAGGTCAAGCTCAAGGCGCTCTTCACCGACGTCGCAGCGTTCTCCGACACGGCCAAGGGCTTCCTCGACGACAACGGCGACAACCTGATCCGGCTCAGCAAGGTCAGCGCGCAGCAGCTCAAGGTGTTCGCCAAGTACGCGCCCGAGTTCTCCTGCCTGACCAGCGGCATCGTGAACGCCGGCAAGCTCCAGGCCGAGGCCTTCCGCGGTTTCGAGCTGCACATCGTCCTCGAGACGCTGCCCCACCAGCCGCGCGGGTACGGCGCCCAGGACGTCCCGCGGTACGGCGAGGACCGGGGGCCCAACTGCCTGCACCTGCCGACCCCGCCCTGGTCGCAGTCCAACCCCGTGCGCCACCAGCCGAACTTCAACGACGGCGTCGACGAGCCCACCGGCAAGGGCACCAGCCGGGTCGCGCCCAGCTACTACCGCAACGCGACGGGACTCGCCGGCAGCCCCCAGGAGTCGGATTTGCTCAAGTCCCTGCTCGGTCCCGCCCTCGGCCTCACCGCCGACCAGGTCCCGGACCTCGGGGTCCTCCTCCTCGGACCGATGGCCCGGGGCGCGGAGGTGTCGCTGCGATGACTCCCGAAGCACGGAGCCGCATCGGCCTCCCCGCAAACTCCTGCCGTGACCGTGCGGCGGAGTCGCGAGGGGGTGGTCAGGCATGAAGATGCTCGACAAGCGCACCACCGGCGACCTCATCAAGCTGCTGATCTTCATCATCGTCACGACGCTGGCGACCAGCGTCCTGGTGGTCATCATCGGCAACGTCACGTTCGGTGGCAGCAAGGAGTACAAGGCCGAGTTCGTCGATGCCACCGGCGTCGTCAAGGGCGACGACATCCGGATCGCCGGCGTCAAGGTCGGCGTCGTGAAGGGTGTCGAGATCGTCGACCGGACGCGCGCCATGGTCACGTTCTCGGTCCAGGACGACACGTCCCTCAGCAAGGCGACGCACGCCTCGATCCGCTACCGCAACCTGGTCGGCCAGCGATACATCTCGCTGTCCCAGGAGGTCGGCGACTCCGCGCGGCTCGACCCGGGCAGCACCATCCCCGTGGCCCAGACGTCGCCGGCACTCGACCTCACCGTGCTCTTCAACGGCTTCAAGCCGCTGTTCCAGGCGCTGTCACCGACCGACATCAACAAGCTCTCCTACGAGATCGTCCAGGTCTTCCAGGGTGAGGGCGGCACCCTCGAGGGGCTGCTCGCCCACACCGCCTCCGTGACGCAGACGCTCGCCGGCCGCGACCAGCTGATCGGCAGCCTGATCGACAACCTCGACCAGGTGCTCGACCACATCGGCGATCGCGACGACCAGCTGTCCGAGCTGATCCAGACGTTCCGCACCTTCGTGCACGGGCTCAAGTCGGACCGCAAGGCGATCCTCGGCTCGCTCGACCAGATCTCGAGCCTCTCGGTGCAGACCGCGGACCTGGTGTCCGGGATCCGCCAGCCGTTCGTCGAGGACGTCAAGCAGCTCCGCGCCTTCGCCGGCAACCTCGACAAGAACAAGGGCGAGCTCGACCGGGCGCTCCAGGTCCTGCCGATCAAGCTGCAGAAGGTCGGCCGCACCGCGATCTACGGCTCCTGGTTCAACTTCTACCTCTGTGAGTTCCACGGCAAGGTGCGCCTTCCCGGCGGGCAGTCGCTGCCCGTCGACTACACGACCGGCTCCGACAGGTGTGATCTGGGATGAACCACCCCACGAAGCCGCTTCCTCCGCTCGCTGCACTCGCTGCGGTCACGCCCCCGAGGGGACCCCGATGAGCATCCCCTTCCGCGAGCGCAACCCCGTCATCGTCGGGGCGGTCAGCCTTGCCGTCATCTTCCTGCTGATCCTCTCGGCCTTCCGCGCCCAGGACCTGCCACTGATCGGCGGTGGCGACACCTACTACGCCGCGTTCTCCGAGTCGGGCGGGCTCAAGGCCAACGACGAGGTCCGCATCGCCGGCGTCCGGGTCGGCAAGGTCGAGAGCGTCGAGCTCGAGGGCGACCACGTCAAGGTCACCTTCCGGGTCAAGACCGACTCCGACTTCGGCACCGAGACCCGGGCCGACATCAAGGTCAAGACGCTGCTCGGCGCCATGTACCTCTCCCTGGAGCCGGCTGGTGCGGGCCAGCTCAAGGCCGACAGCGAGATCCCCGTCGAGCGCACCAGCTCGCCGTACAACGTCGTCGACGCGTTCTCCGGCCTGGCCGCGACGTCCGAGAAGATCGACACCGACCAGCTCGCGAAGTCGCTCACCACGCTCGCCGACCTGAGCCGCAACACGCCCGAGGAGTTCAAGGGGGCGCTCGACGGGGTGTCGGCGCTGTCCTCGAACATCGCGGCCCGCGACACCCA
>JAOPYB010000118.1 GCA_025964835.1 Nocardioides sp.
ACGACGTCGACAAGGTCGGCGGCATCCCGATGGTGATGAAGGCCCTGCTCGACGCCGGCCTCATGCACGGCGACTGCCTGACCGTCACGGGCAGGACCATGGCCGAGAACCTCGCCGACATCGCGCCCCCCGAGGTCGACGACGACGTGATCCGCAAGCTCGACCGGCCGATCCACAAGACCGGCGGGCTCACGATCCTCAAGGGCTCGCTCGCGCCCGACGGCGCGGTCGTCAAGTCCGCCGGGTTCGACGAGTCCGTCTTCACCGGCACCGCTCGCGTCTTCGACGGCGAGCGGGCCGCGATGGACGCCCTCACCGAGGGGCGGATCACGGCCGGCGACGTCGTCGTCATCCGCTACGAGGGCCCCAAGGGCGGGCCGGGGATGCGCGAGATGCTCGCGATCACCGGAGCCATCAAGGGCGCCGGCCTCGGCAAGGACGTGCTGCTCCTGACCGACGGCCGCTTCTCGGGGGGTACGACGGGCCTGTGCGTCGGCCACGTCGCCCCGGAAGCCACCGACGGCGGGCCGATCGCGTTCGTCCGCGACGGTGACCGGATCACGCTCGACGTCGCCAACCGCAGGCTCGACGTCGACATGGATGACGCGGACGCCTGGGAGGCTCGCAAGGTGGGCTGGGAGCCCAACGCGCCCAAGTACTCCAAGGGCGTCCTGGGCAAGTACGCCAAGCTGGTCGGTTCCGCCGCTCAGGGCGCGGTCACCGGCTGATCCGTGCCGTCCTCCGCACCGAACCCGCCGGACCCGCCGGACAGCAGGGGGCCGATCCTCTTCCTGCTGCTCCTGCTGATGGCGGGCTTCCTGACCGTGGTGTGGGGGCTCGGCCGCGAGCCGGCGAGCAGTCCGGTGCCGGCTGCCCCGCCGGCGAGCCCGGGCGCACCGCTGGCGACCGACCCGTCGGCTCCCGCGTCGCCCCCCTCCGCACCGACGTCGAGCGCTCCCGCCGCACCGGCTCCCCGGTCTCCGTTGCCGGGTGGCGGACGGCGGATCTTCGCCGGCAACCGGTTCCTCGTCGCCTATTACGGCACCGCCGAGACCGGTGCGCTGGGGGTCCTCGGGGAGACCGAGCCCGACGAGATGCAGCACCGCGTGCGACGTGCCGCCCGGCCGTTCCGGGCGCCCGGCCGGCCGGTGCAGATCGTCTACGAGCTGATCGTGACGATCGCCGACCGGGGCCCCGGCCCCGACGGCGACTTCAGCCACGACATCGAGCGCCGGCTGGTGCAGCGCTACGTCGACGCGGCCCACCGCCACGGGGCGTTGCTGCTGCTCGACCTGCAGCCCGGACGGTCCGACTTCCTCGAGGTGGCGAGGCGTTGGCGCTGGGCCCTCGAGGACCCGTGGGTCGGGCTCGCGCTCGACCCGGAGTGGCGACTGGGCCCGCACCGGGCGCCCGCGCAGGTCATCGGCCACGTGGACGCCGCCGAGGTCAACCGGACCTCGCGCTGGCTGGCCCGGCTGACCGACCACCACCGGCTGCCCCAGAAGCTCTTCGTCCTGCACCAGTTCCGCACCGCGATGGTCAACCACGTCGAGCGGGTGAAGCCGCGTCCCGGTCTCGCGATGGTGCAGCACGTGGACGGGTTCGGCACCCGCCGGGAGAAGCTCGCGACGTACCACGCCGTGGCGCGCCCGGAGCGCTTCCTGATGGGCCTGAAGATCTTCTACGACGAGGACCGCGGCCGGATGGGTGCCTCGGCGGTGCACCGGATCCGTCCGCACGTGCGGTTCGTGAGCTACCAGTGACCCCACGCACCGCGGTCGCTGCGGTAGACATGGCCGCGTGACGACACCCGACCAGCTCGACCGCGACGACCCGCTCGCCGCGTACCGCGACCGCTTCGTCGGCGCCGACGGCACGCTCGTCTACTTCGACGGCAACTCGCTCGGCCGGCCGCTGACGGTCACCGGCCCCCGGCTCGCGGAGTTCGTCGACGCGGAGTGGGGCGGCCGGCTGATCCGGGGCTGGGACGAGCGGTGGTTCGACCTGCCCCGCACCCTCGGCGACGACCTGGCCCGGATCGCGCTGGGCGCCGCACCCGGCCAGACCGTGATCGGGGACTCGACGACCGTGCTCCTCTACAAGATGATGCGGGCGGCGGTGGCCGCCCGACCGGGGCGCACCGAGATCGTGGTCGACCGTGACAACTTCCCGACCGACCGCTACATCGCGGCCGGGATCGCCGAGGAGTGCGGCCTGACGCTGCGCTGGGTCGACGTCGACACCACCGCCGGCGTGACCGCCGAGCAGCTGGCCGAGGTCGTCGGACCGGCCACCGCGCTGGTCGTCATCAGCCACGTCGCCTACCGGTCGGCCTGGCTGGCCGACGTCCCGGAGCTGACCCGGATCGCCCACGACGCCGGAGCCCTGGTGCTCTGGGACCTGTGCCACTCGGCCGGCTCGGTGCCGGTGTCGCTGGACGCGTGGGACGTCGACATCGCGGTCGGCTGCACCTACAAGTACCTCAACGGCGGGCCCGGCTCACCCGCCTTCGTCTACGTCGCGGAGCGGCTCGTCGACGAGCTCACCCAGCCGATCCGCGGCTGGATCGGCGCCGACGAGCCGTTCCTGATGGGTCCCGCCTACGCACCGGCCACCGGGATCCGCCGGTTCCTCAGCGGCACGCCGCCGATCATCGGGATGCTCGCCATCCAGGACATGCTGGAGCTGATCGACGACGCCGGGATCGAGGCCGTCCGCGCCAAGTCGGTGGCGCTCACGGAGTACGCCGTGACCGTGGCGGACGAGCTGCTCTCGCCGGCGGGCGTCGTGCTCGCGTCCCCGCCGGAGCCGGAGCGGCGCGGTGGCCACGTGACCCTCAACCACCCCCGGATGCGCGAGGTGACGGCGCTGCTGTGGCAGCGGGACGTGATCCCGGACTACCGGGACCCCCACGGCCTGCGGATCGGGCTGTCGCCGCTGTCGACCTCGTTCGCGGAGGTACGCCGCGGCCTCGAGGCCGTGCGCGAGGCGCTGCCGTGACCACGACCAACGCGCACGGCCAGCAGGTGGGCGACGAGGTCCCCGGCTGGTCGCCCCGCACGCCGCCCGCTCCCGTGACGCTCGAGGGCCGCTACGTGCGGCTCGAGGCGATCTCCGCCCACCACGCGGCGCCCCTCTTCGACTCCCTGTGCGGGCCCGACAACGCCTCGCTCTGGACGTACCGGTCCTCGGACGCCCCGACCGACGTGGCCGCGATGGCGCGCGACGTGGCGGCGCTGGCCTCCTCGCGGGACACGCTGACCCTGGCGATCGTCCCGACCGGTGCGGGGTCGGGTGAGGCCGCGGGGATGGCGACGTACTTCCGGATCGACCCGGCCAACGGCTCGATCGAGGTGGCGGCGGTCATCTACGCACGCAGCCTCCAGCGCACCCGCGCGGCCACGGAGGCGATTCACCTGTTGGCCCGGCACGTCTTCGAGGACCTCGGCTACCGGCGATTCGAGTGGAAGTGCGACAGCCTCAACGCGCCGTCGGTGAGCGCGGCCCGGCGGCTGGGCTTCACCTACGAGGGTCGCTTCCGCCAGCACCTGGTCACCAAGGGTCGCAACCGCGACACCGACTGGTTCTCGATCACCGACGGCGAGTGGCCGGCGGTGAAGGAGCGCCACGAGCGGTGGCTGGACCCCGCGAACTTCGACGGGGACGGGCGGCAGCGTTCCTCGCTCAGCGACCTGACCGCGGACCTGTCCGCCTGACCCGGCCCGCCCGCGACGCCCGTCGACGCCGTCGGCGGTGCGTGGCAGGGTGGCCGGCATGGACCAGCGGATCAGCTTCGTGACCCTGGCGGTGCGCGACCTCGACGCGACCCGCGCCTTCTACGTCGACGGGCTCGGGTGGGAGCCCGCGCTCGACGTGCCCGGGGAGGTGCTGATGATCAAGGCGGGAGAGCACCTCGTCCTCTCGCTGTGGGTCGAGCGCGAGTTCGAGGTCGAGGTCGGCCCGATCCGGCGCGGCGAGGGCGTTGTCCCGATCACGCTCTCGCACAACGTGCGGACCAACGACGAGGTCGACGCGATCCTCGCGACCGCCCGCGCCGCGGGCGCCGACCCGGTCACCGAGCCCGTCGAGCGCGAGTGGGGCGGCTACACCGGCTACTTCGGCGACCCCGACGGCTTCCGCTGGGAGATCGCCACCAACCCCGGGCCGATCGGGCAGGAGGTGCTGCCGTGAGCGGCGACCCGATGGGACACGCGGCCGTCGAGGCGTCGGGGCTCGAGGACTGGCGGATCCTCTACTCCGCTCTGCACGCCCGCTTCCTGACCGGTGACTTCGCCACCGGGCTCCGGCTGGTCGAGGCCATCGGGGCCGAGGCCGAGGCGATGGACCACCATCCCGACCTCGACCTGCGCTACCCCCACCTCAACATCAAGCTGACCAGTCACGACGCCGGCGGGGTCACCGACCGCGACATCCGGCTCGCCCGCCGGATCAGCGAGCTCGCGGCGACCGAGGGCGTGCGCGCCGACCCGTCCGTGGTCTCGGTGCTCGAGATCGCGATCGACACCGTCGACCACGCCGCGATCAAGCCGTTCTGGGCAGCGGCCCTGGGCCTCCAGGACTCCCCGGCGTACGACGTCGAGCTCGTCGACCCCGCCGGTGCCCTGCCCACCCTGTGGTTCCAGCCCACCGACCCCCACGACGAGCCGCGGCAGCGCTTCCACCTCGACCTGCGGGTCCCGCCCGAGGTGGCGGCCGGACGCATCGAGGCGGCGCTGGCCGCAGGCGGGGTGCTGGTCTCGACCGAGCACGCGCCGATGTTCACGGTGCTGTCCGACGTGGAGGGCAACAAGGTCTGCATCTGCACGTGCGAGGGGCGCGACTGACACGCCGGAACCGCTCCC
>JAOPYB010000121.1 GCA_025964835.1 Nocardioides sp.
CGGTAGCCCGCCTCGTGGAACTTGCCGCCGAACCCGTCGGCCAGCAGGTGGCCCTGGATGCCGACGGCCTCGATGGGTGCGCCCTGGTCGAGCAGGTGGTCGATGGCCTTGAGGAACGCGCGGCGCCGAGGCTCGGGCCGGTCGCCCCACTCGTTGACGGTCTCGAAGCCGAACTCGTTGATGATCCGGAGGGCCTTCGGGTCGCCCTCCTTCGCGAGGTGGAAGCACTCGGCGATGTAGCCGGGCCCGATCGTGTTGAACCACGGCACGTTGGTGCGGAAGCCGTGCTTGTCGGCGTCGTTCGGGTCGGTCACCTCGTTGGCGACGATCCACCCGTTCATCCGGCCCTTGTAGTGGGCGACCTCCCTGCGGATCACGCCGTAGAGAAGCTTGCGGGCGTCCTTGCGGTCGAGGCCCCACAGGTCGTCGTCGGTCCAGCCCTCACCGAACCCCTCGTCCCACACCAGGTGGGCGCCGATGGTGAGCTGCTTGTGGCGCTCGGCGAAGTCGATGATCTGGTCACCGGGGCCGAAGTTCAACGGCGCGTCGGGCTTCGGCTTGAGCTGGTACCAGAGCAGGTCGTCCTCGGTGAAGAGGAGGCCGGCCTCGCGGGCGTGCAGCGCGGAGTAGCCCTTGTCGAGCTGCCAGGTGGCGATCGACGAGCCGAAGACGATGCCGTTCTTCTCGGCCTGGCGCCAGAGCGGCCGTCGACCGGTGGTGTCCGACGGGGCAGACGCCGACACGGGGTCGGCGAGGCCGGGCAGACCGGCGGCGAGGCCGGCCGCGGCACCCGCGGCTCCCATCAGGACCGAACGTCGGGCGAGCGGGATGGGCTGCTGCATGGCGCTCCTCAGGGTGGCGACCGTCCCGGACCGGCACTGTGACGGCTATCACGCAAATCGATTGCCACGACCGTAGGCTTCGTCCTCCGGGATGGCAAGACCCGGGCGGGGGCAGTTTCAGACGACGCCCTTGGTGATCAGGAAGCAGCCGTACGGGCGGTCCTCGGTCGTGGCGACCACCAGGTAGGCCCCGGCCGCCCGGCGGTAGAACTCGAAGCGCTCGACCGGCTCCGACGACACCGCTCGCCCCTCCGCCTCGTCGACCACGGCCTGGAGGTCGGCGTGGACCGGCTGGAGGGTGTCCTCGTCGCCCACCGCGCCCATGCGCAGCACCGCAGGGTCGACGAAGGTGTCGACCGGGAAGACAGTGAGGATGGCGCGCGCGGCGGTCGTGACGTCCACCCCGGACAGCGCGACCAGCCGCTGCGCGGTCGAGGCCGCGGGGAAGTTACGGTCGACGATGGCGAGGACGTCGCCGTGGCCCATGGCCGCCAGGTGGCCGAGCAGCCCGGCGTCCAGCAGCGGGTCGATGTTCTTCAGCACGGTGCTCCCTAGGTGTGGAGGACGACGTCGCCGTCCTCCTGCGTGACGCGATAGGTCTTGAGGCCGACCCGTTCCGGCTCCAGCAGCGACCGGCCGGTGCCCAGGTCGAACTCCCAGCCGTGCCAGGGACAGCGGATCACCTGGTCGTCCATGCCGTAGACGAGCTGGTGCGCTCCGGCCGCCACGAAGGTGCCGCCCATCGACCCGGCGCACATCGAGGCCCCCATGTGCGGGCAGCGGTCGTGGATCGCGTAGAACTCCTCGCCCACGCTGATCACACCGACCGGGCGCCCGTCGACGTCGACGATCCGGCAGCCCTCCCGTCGGACGTCCTCCACCGAACCGATGCGATGTTCCATGCCTGCTCCGTCTATCCAGGGGCCAAACGATTTGCTATGCATGACTCTGACGGCTCGGGGTCGTCCCCGCAACGGTTCCACGCAAGGAGTCCGCCATGCCCGAACTGCTCGACGCGCCGACCGCCGAGGGCGCCCCGCCGACCCGCTACCGGCTCGTCGACTGCGACGTGCACCCGATCATGAAGGGCGGCATGGGCGACCTGCGTCCGTACCTCTCGCAGGCGGGCCAGCGCCGGCTCGGGCTCGACGAGCGGCGCAACCTGACCACGGTCGGCCACCGCGAGGCGGTGTCGATCCCGCGCAACATGCTCTACGTCAACCAGGCCGGCGTGCTGCGCGACGACGCCCGCGCTCCCGACGGGTCCGCCCCGGGAGCCGACCCGGCCTTCACCGCCCAGCAGCTGCTCGACGCGAACGGCATCGACCGGGCGGTGCTCATCGGCGGCGAGGTCCTCGGCCTCGGTGCGATGCCGGACCCGGACGCCGCGGCGATGATCGCGTCGGCGTACAACGACTGGCTCGCCGCGACCTGGCTGTGCGCCGACGACCGCTACCGCGGCAACCTTGTCGTCGGGGCGCAGGACCCATTGCAGGCGGCCAAGGAGATCCGGCGGGCCGGGCAGGACGAGCGGTTCGTCGCCGTGCTGCTCCCGCTCACCAACATCCTGATGGGCCAGCGCCACTACTACCCGATCTACGAGGCGGCCGCCGAGATCGGGCTGCCGATCACCGTGCACCCCAACTCGGGCGAGGGCATCTTCCGGACCTCGCCGCCGATGGCCGGCGGCACCCCGACGTACTACGTGGAGTGGCACACCGGGCTGAGCCAGGTCTTCCAGGCCAACGTCATCAGCCTGATCTGCCACGGTGTCTTCGAGCGTTTCCCGAACCTCAAGGTGGTCATCACCGAGGGCGGGCTGGGCTGGATCCCGGACGTGATCTG
>JAOPYB010000157.1 GCA_025964835.1 Nocardioides sp.
TGATGCTGATGCAGCGGTCGGGACGGCGGGCGTGGGTCAGGGAGTAGGTGCGCCACAGGCGGACGCCGTCGACGTCGACACCGATCCGGACGTACTGGCCGGGCACGTGGCCGGCCCAGTCCTTGCCGGGCTTGATCACCAGGGTCGCGGCGTCGGCGGTCTCGGGCGTGACGGACACGATCCGACCGCGCAGCGGGGCACCGGAGCGCAGCGGGTGGAAGACGTCCAGGACGTCGTCCACCTCGAGCGGGGTCACGGCGGCCTCGACGAGGCGGCGCACGCTGTCGCGGAGGGTCCGTCGGGCGGGCGCGGGGACCGGTCCGGCGGATCGAGGCGAAAGAACTGTGCTCATGTCCTCTACTGTCCTGCACCGGGGGCGTAAAGTCCTGACCGGTGGACGTGAAGACGTACGTCACATTTGTTCGCTCGGAACAAGAAAGGGTCCAGATGCCGCGACGCACGCCCCGGCACACCGCCGGACACGGGCTCGAGCTGCCCTCGGACAGCATCGCCGAGATGCGCGCGCTGCTGCCGTCGGTCGCCGAGGAGACGGTCAAGGCGATCATCGAGGAGGTGCCCGGCTACACCGGCGCGCTCACCGGGCCGATGGGCGAGAACATCCGCAACGCCGTGCAGCTCGCGCTCGGCGGCTTCCTCTCCCTGGCCAGCGGCCGCCGCGGCTCGGACCCGCGGACCCCGACCGCACCGGCCGTCGAGGGCGCCTACCAGCTCGGCCGCGGCGAGGCCCGCAGCGGGCGTACGACGGAGGCCCTGCTCGCGGCGTACCGGATCGGCGCCCGCGTCGCCTGGCGGGAGATGTCGACGACCGCGGTCCGCAGCGGGGTGAACGCCGAGACGCTGGTGCCGTTCGCGGAGCTGGTCTTCGCCTACATCGACGAGCTGTCGGCGGCGAGCGTCGCCGGTCACACCGACGAGCTCGCCACCACCGGCCGGGTGCGCCAGCGGCTGCTCGAGCGGGTGGCGCGGCACCTGCTCGGCGGGTCGTCGCCCGAGACCGTGCACGCGGCCGTCGAGCAGGCCGGCTGGGAGACGCCGACCACGCTGACCGCCGTCCTCGTCCCGGAGTCCCAGGTCCGGCCGCTGCTCACGTCCCTGTCCCCCGCCACCCTCCAGGCCGTCGACCTGCCCGACCTCGATGAGGGGGCACTCCTGCTGGTGCCGGACGCGCACGGAGCCAGCCGGGGCGCGCTGCTGCGCACGCTCGCGGACCGCGGTGCGATCGCCGGGCCGCCGCGGCCCTGGCTGGAGGTGCGGTCGTCGTACGACCGGGCCCTGCGGGCCCGGGCGCTCGGCCTCACCGACGACACCGAGGCGCACCTGCCGCAGCTCGTCCTGCGGGCGGACCCCGGCGCCCTCGCCGACCTGCGCGCCCAGGTGCTCGCCCCGCTCGACGACCTCCGGCCCGGCACCGCCGACAAGCTGGCCGCCACCCTGCGCTCGTGGCTGCTGCACCAGGGCCGACGCGACGACGTGGCCGCGGACCTGTTCGTGCACGCGCAGACCGTGCGCTACCGGATGGGCCAGCTGCGCGAGCTGTACGGCCACCGCCTCGACGACCCGGCGACGGTGCTGGCGCTCACGATCGCGCTGGGGGCCCAGCCCGGCGACTGAGCCGACCGACTGAGCCTCACGGCTCGAGTGCGGGGTCGTCGGGGAACGACAGCGTGAGCACCGCGTCCTCGATCAGGTCGTCCTGCTCGATCTCGGTCTCGACCTGGCGCAGCCGCCGGGCCAGGTCGGGCTCCCGGTCGTCGCCGGTGAGGTCGACCGCGGCCACCACGAACAGCCGGGTCGGCCCGACGTACTCCACATGCAGGTAGGTGATCCGGTCGACCGCGGGGATCGCGAGCAGGCTGGAGAGCACCCGCGCGCGCAGCTCGGGAGTGAGGCCCTGGCCCAGCAGGTACTGCATGTTGCGGCGCATCAGGAAGACCGCGACGAACGCGAGCAGCACCCCGACCGCGATCGAGCCCAGGGCGTCGAAGACGGCGTTCCCGGTGAGCTGGTGCAGGGCGATGCCGCCGCCGGCCAGGAGCAGGCCGAGCAGCGCCGAGAAGTCCTCGAAGAAGACCGCGCGCAGGGTCGCGTTGGACGTCCAGGTGACGAAGCGCAGTGGGTGCAGCCCCCAGCGCTGGGCCGCGCCGTGGACCTGGCGCGAGGCCTGGACGAACGAGGCGCCCTCCAGGACGAAGGCGATGGCCAGCACGACGTAGTTGATCGTGTAGCTGGTCTCCTCGGGCTCCGCGAGGAGCTGGCTGACGCCGTGCCAGACCGAGACGACGGCGCCGGCCGAGAACAGGCCGAAGGCGGCCACCAGCGACCAGATGTACGTCGAGCGGCCGTAGCCGCGCGGGTGCTCGTCGTCGCGGGGGCGCTGGCCGCGCCGCTCGGCGATCAGCAGGAAGATCTCATTGCCGGTGTCGGACCACGAGTGCGCCGCCTCGGCCATCATCGAGGCCGACCCGGTGATCAGGGCCGCCACCGACTTCGCGGCCGCCAGGAGCCCGTTGGCCACCAGCGCGACGGTCACCGTGAACAGCGACTCGCCGCCGCCGGAGGGCTGCACGCCCGGGAGGTCGCCGGACACGATCTGGGGCGGCCGCCCCTCCCCCGTGGCTCCGCCGGTCCGGTCCTTGCCCTGCTCAGTCATGGGTGCGTCGTACCCGCGCACCGGCGGCGCACGCGGCCCGCGGCTGTGAGGTGCCCCGTAGCGTCACCATGTGGACGCACCCAGGACCGACCGGCCCCGACCCGCCCGCCACCTGCCCTGGGCGGCCGCGCTGCTCGCGCTCGTGCTCGCGCTGGCGCTCACCGCCGCCGGGTGCTCCGCCGACGGCACGTCGGCCACCGGGGCCACTGGGGCCACCCCGGCACCGACCACCACGCCCACCACCAGGCCCTCCGGCACGCCGACGCCGGACGCCACGTCGCGCTACCCGACGTACGTCGCCCTCGGCGACTCCTACACGGCCGCACCGCTGGTGCCGGACACCGACACC
>JAOPYB010000166.1 GCA_025964835.1 Nocardioides sp.
ACCCAGCAGGTCGTGATCGGTCACGACACCCGCTTCTGCCTGATCGGCGAGCGGATCAACCCCACCGGGCGCCGGATCTTCCAGGAGCAGCTGCGCGCCGGTGACCTCTCGGCGATCGAGCGCGACGTGCGGGCCCAGGTCGAGGGCGGCGCCGACGTGCTCGACATCAACATGGGCGTGCCGCTGACCGACGAGGCCGACTTGCTCGCCAAGGCGATCACGCTGGTCCAGCGGCTCACCGACAAGCCGATCTGCATCGACTCCTCCGTGGTCGAGGCGATCGAGGCCGGGCTCTCGGTCTACCAGGGCCGCGCGCTGGTCAACTCGATCACCGCCGAGGACGAGCGGATGGCGCAGATCCTCCCGCTGGTCAAGAAGTACGACGCCGCGATCATCGCCCTGCCCAACGACTCCGACGAGATCCCGATGGAGGTCGAGAAGCGGATCGTGCTGACCCGCAAGATCATCGAGGTCGCGACGAAGGAGTACGGCATCGCCGCCGCGGACATCGTCATCGACCCGCTCGCGATGCCGATCGGCGCCGACCAGGAGGTCGTGAACACGACGCTCGAGACGATGCGCCGGATCCGCGAGGAGTTCGGGGTCAACATGACCTGCGGCGCCTCGAACGTCTCGTTCGGGATGCCCTCGCGGCACGCGATCGGATCGGCGTTCCTCCCGATGGCGATGACCGCCGGGCTCACCTCCGCGATCATGGACACCCGAACGCCCGAGATCGTCGAGGCGGTGAAGGCCGCCGACCTGCTGCTCGGGCACGACGAGTGGGGCGGCGCCTGGATCGCCGCCCACCGCGCCCGCCTGGCCCGGGAAGCCGTCGAGACCGCGTGAGCGACGGACCCGAACTCTCCCTCGACGACATCGCCGACATCGGCCGCGAGGGGCTGATCGCGCCGTCCGGTGCGGAGCCGGCCGCCCACGACGGCACGGGTCGGGTCGACCTCGCGTTCACGATCCACGCGACCCCGGACGCCACGTCGGGTGCCGCCGTGCCCTCAGCGCAGCGCAGCGTCCGGGTCCCCCCGGGCGTCACCGTCTTCGACTCCGCGTCCTGGAACGGGATCGCGATCGACTCCACGTGCGGCGGCCACGGCACCTGCCACAAGTGCCGGGTCCGGGTCGTCTCGCCGGTCGAGGAGGGCGCCCAGCGCCCGTCTCGAGACCACGTGCCGATCACGCGGCACGACGTCCGCACGTTCAGCAGCGAGCAGCTCGCCGAGGGCTGGCGGCTCGCCTGCCTGGTCCAGGCGACGCGCAACCTGGCCGTCGAGGTGCCGCCGCTGACCACCCGCCCCAAGGCCGCGACCGTCGGCGTCGGGCGGCAGGTCATCCTGCGGCCGGCCCTCCAGAAGCGGTACGTCGAGCTCGAGGAGGCGACCCTTGCCGACCAGCGCACCGACCTGGCCCGGCTGACCGACGCGATCACCGACCTCGAGCTGACCGCCGACCTGCACGTACTCCGGCGGCTCTCGACCGTGCTGCGCGCCGCCGACTTCAAGGTGACCGCGGTGATCGTCGACGAGGACCTGGTCGACGTCGAGCCGGGTGACACCACCGACGCCCGCTATGCGATCGCGTTCGACCTCGGCACCACCACCGTCGTGGCGACCCTGCTCGACGTGGGCACCGGAACACCGCTCGCCGTGGCCTCGATGCTGAACAAGCAGCAGCCCTTCGGCGGCGACGTGATCTCCCGGATCAGCGCCACGATGATGGACAAGGACACGCTCGGGCGCCTGCAGGAGGCCGCCGGTGCCACCCTCGCCGAGCTCGCCGGCGAGGTCTGCCGCGAGGGCGACGTCGACCCGGCCACGGTCTACGAGGTGGCGGTCGCGGGCAACGCCACGATGACCGCCCTCGCGCTCGGCATCGACCCGGAGCCGCTCGGGGTCGCGCCGTTCGTGATGTCCTCGGCGCAGCCACCTTCGGTACTCGCGAGCGAGATCGGGCTGACCCTGCACCCGCGGGCCCGGGCCTTCTTCTTCCCGGCGCTCGGGGCGTACGTCGGCGGCGACATCGTCGCCGGCATGCTTGCGACCGGCATGGACCGTGACAAGCGCACCCGCCTGTTCATCGACGTCGGCACCAACTGCGAGATCGTCCTCAGCGACGGCGACACCATCCTGTCCACCGCGGCCCCCGCCGGCCCGGCCTTCGAGGGCGGCGCCATCCGCTGCGGGATGCGCGCGGCCGACGGCGCGATCGAGGTCATCAAGCTCGACGCCCAGGCCACCGGCGACGAGCCCGCCGTGACACTCGGGGTGATCGGCGACGTCGAGCCCCGCGGACTGTGCGGCTCGGGACTCGTCGACGCCGTGGCCGAGCTGGTCCGCGTGGGCCTGCTCGACGGCACCGGCCGGCTCGTGCCCGACGAGTCCGCGGCCGGGATCGCACCGGCACTGGCGGACCGGCTCACCAAGATCGGCGAGGAGCGGGTCTTCATCCTGCACCGCCCCGCGCCCGACACCGTGCCGGCCGAGTGCGTCTACCTCTCCCAGCGCGACGTGCGCGAGCTCCAGTTCGCGAAGGCCGCGATCTCGACCGGCTGGACCCTGCTGCTCGAGCAGCTCGGCCTCGAGCACCGCGACGTCCAGCAGGTGCTGCTCGCCGGCTCCTTCGGCAGCTACCTGTCCCCCGCCTCGG
>JAOPYB010000188.1 GCA_025964835.1 Nocardioides sp.
GCGCGCCTCTCGGGGTAGTCCGAGCACGCGCTCGGCCAGGATGTTGCGTTGGACCTCGTCGCTGCCGCCGTAGATCGAGTCGGCGCGGGAGAAGAGGTAGAGCTTCTGCCACCGGTCCAGGTCGTAGTCGCCGGGCCCGTCACCGGTGGCCAGCAGGCCCGCCGGGCCCGCCACGTCCATGGCCAGCTCGCCCAGCTGCTTGTGCCAGCGCGCCCAGACCAGCTTGAAGATCGAGGCCGCACCACCACCCGCGGACGAGTCGTCGCCGCCCGCCACCGCGGACAGACAGCGCAACGCGTTGAAGCGCATCACCTCGAGGCCGACCCTCGACTGCGCCAGCCGGTCGCGGATGAGCGGGTCCTCGATGCTCCCGTTCGCCTTCGCGAGGTCGATGACGCCGTCCAGCTCGCGGGCGAACGCGACCACCTGCCCGAGCGTGGAGACGCCCCGCTCGAAGGCGAGGAGACCCATCGCCACGGCCCAGCCCCCGCCGGGCTCGCCGACCACCAGGTCGGCGTCGGTGGTGGCACCCGCGAAGAAGACCTCGTTGAACTCCGAGCCGCCGGTCAGCTGCTCGATCGGGCGGACGTCGACGCCGTCCTGGTCCAGCGGGACCAGCAGGAAGGAGAGTCCGTGGTGCCGCTCGGAGCCGGGCTCGGTGCGGGCGATGACGAAGCACCATTGCGAGAAGTGCGCGTTGGACGTCCACACCTTCTGGCCGTCGAGCACCCACTGCTTCACGTTGGTCGAGCCCGTCGAGACCAGTCGACCCTTCGTCTGCACGTTCGCGAGGTCGGAGCCGGCCCCCGGCTCGGAGTAGCCCTGGGCCCAGAGCTCCTCCACGGCCACGATCTTCGGCAGGAAGCGCTGCTGCTGCTCCGGGGTGCCGAACGCCATCAGGGTGGGACCGAGCAGCTCCTCGCCGAGGTGGTTCACCCGCGTAGGGGCGTCGGCCCGGGCGTACTCCTCGTGAAAGATCACCTGCTGGAGCAGGCTCAGGCCGCGGCCACCGTGCTCGACCGGCCAGCCGACGCAGGTCCAGCCGTGCTCGGCGAGATGACGGTTCCAGGCGAGCCGCTCCTCGAGCGCCTCGTGGTCGCGACCGGCGCCGCCGAGACCACTGAGGGCGTCGAACTCCCCGCTCAGCAGCTCCTCGAGCCAGGCCCGCACCTCGGCGCGAAATGCCTGGTCCGCCTCGGAGTAGGTCAGGTTCACGGGTGATAGCCTACCAAGCAAATGCTTGGTATGGAGACATTGCCCGCTCTGCTCCGCGATGCCGCGGAGCGGTTCGGCGACCACCCGGCGTACGTCGACGTCGCCGCCGGGCAGCGCCGCACCGTGTCCTACCGCGAGCTGCTGCACCTGGTCGAGGCGACCAGCGAGGTGTACGTCGTCAACGGTGCCTGCTGCGGTGATCGGATCGTCGTCTGGGGACCGAACAGCATCGACTGGGCCGTCGCAGCGCTGGCGGTGTCGTACGCCGGCGCCGTCCTGGTGCCAGTCAACTCGCGGTACGTCGGGGCCGAAGTCGCCGACATCGTCGAGCGCACCTCGGCGGCCATGCTGGTCGTGCACGACGGGTTCCTCGGGCGCGACCAGGTCGGTGAGCTGAGCGAGGCCGGCGTCGACCGCAAGATCGTCCGGACTATGACCGAGCTGATTGCGTCGGCACAGCCCCGCGAGGGCATCCGGCACGAGAGCCGCATCCCGGACGACGTCGCGGACATCCTCTTCACCTCCGGCACCACCGGACGGTCCAAGGGTGCGATGTCGGCGCATCGTCAGACGATCGGCGTCGCCCGGGCGTGGGCCGAACTGGGCGGCGTCCGGCAGGACGACCGGTACCTGGTCGTGAACCCGTTCTTCCACTCGTTCGGCTACAAGATCGGCATCGTGGTCGGGCTGCTGACGGGCGCCACCCTCTACCCGGTCGCGACGTTCGACCTCGACACCACCATGCGCCTGATCGAGTCCGAGCGGATCACGGTCCTGCCCGGTGCACCGACGATCTACCAGTCCCTGCTGACGGCACCCGGCCGGGCCGATCGGGACCTGTCCTCGCTGCGGCTCGCGGTGACGGGCGCCGCGGTCGTGCCGGTCGTCCTCATCGAGCGGATGCGCGCGGCGGCTCCCGACGGTCTCGGCATCGACCAGGTCGTGACGGCGTTCGGCATGACCGAGGCCGTCGTCGTGACGATGTGCCGCGAGGGCGACCCTGCCGAGCTGGTCGCGACCACCTGCGGGCGTGCCATCCCCGGGATGGAGACGCGCATCGACGCCCCCGACGAGCACGGCGCGGGCGAGCTGCTGGTGCGCGGTGACTACGTGATGCTCGGCTACCTCGACGACGAGGCGGCCACCGCCGAGGCGATCGACGCCGACGGCTGGCTGCACACCGGCGACGTCGGCACCCTCGACACCGGTGGCAACCTCACCATCAGCGACCGGCTCAAGGACATGTACATCTCCGGGGGCTTCAACGTCTATCCGGCCGAGGTCGAGCAGGCGCTGGCCCGGCTGGACGGCGTGGCCGACGTCGCCGTCGTCGGCGTACCCGACGAGCGGCTCGGCGAGGTCGGCACGGCGTACGTCGTGCGCGCGCCCGACGCGGTGCTCACTGCCGACGAGGTGCTCGCCTTCAGCCGCGACCGGCTGGCGAACTTCAAGGTGCCCCGCCGGGTCGCCTTCGTCGACGCGCTCCCCCGCAACCTGTCCGGCAAGGTCCTCAAGAACGAGCTCCGCGGTGGTTGAGGAAGGCGCTCTGCGCCTGTCTCGAAACCCCCGCACCCGAGAGGAGACCTGATGGATCTGACCCTGTCCGAGTCCGAGCTGGCGTTCCAGGCCGGGGCGCGCGAGTGGCTGGCGGCGAACGTGCCGGGAGAGCCGCTGCCGTCGATGGACACCGCGGCGGGCTTCGCCGCGCACCAGGAGTGGGAGCGGACGCTCTCCGACGCCCGCTGGTCGGTCGTGTCCTGGCCGGGGGCCTACCACGGTCGCGACGCGTCCCTGGTCGAGTGGGTGATCTTCGAGGAGGAGTACTACCGCGCCGGGGCGCCGGGCCGGGTCTCCCAGAACGGCATCTTCCTGCTGGCCCCCATCGTCTTCGACCACGGCACCCAGGAGCAGCGGGACCGGTTCCTGCCGTCGATGGCGACCGGCGAGCAGGTCTGGGCGCAGGCCTGGTCGGAGCCCGAGGCCGGCTCGGACCTCGCGTCGCTGCGCTCGACCGCGGCCCGCGACGACGACCGGGGTGGCTGGCTGCTCAACGGGCAGAAGACCTGGTCGTCGCGGGCGTCCTTCGCGCACTGGGGCTTCGGGCTCTTCCGCTCGGACCCGGCGGCCCAGCGTCACCACGGCCTGACCTACTTCCTGTTCCCGCTCGCCGCGGACGGCATCACGGTCCGCCCGATCGCGCAGCTCGACGGCGAGGCCGGCTTCGCCGAGATCTTCTTCGAGAACGTCTTCGTGCCCGACTCCGACGTCCTCGGTGCGCCCGGCGACGGCTGGCGGGTCGCGATGAGCACCGCCGGCAACGAGCGCGGGCTCTCGCTGCGCTCCCCCGGCCGGTTCTGCGCGGCCGCCGACCGGCTCGTCGACCTCTACGCCGCTGACCCGCCCGAAACTTTCGGGCGGGTCAGCGAGGGGGTCGTGGATGCCTGGATCAAGGCCCAGGCCTACCGGCTCTACACCTGGGGCACGGTCACCCGGCTCCGCGACGGCGGCCCAGCTGGTGACGGAGTGGGTGCGGCCGGCTCTGTCAACAAGGTGTTCTGGTCCGAGCTCGACATCGCGCTGCACGAGACCGCGCTGGACCTGCTCGGTCCCGAGGCCGAGGTCGAGTCCCGCTGGCTCGACGGCTACACGTTCGCGCTCTCCGGCCCGATCTACGCCGGCACCAACGAGATCCAGCGCAACATCGTGGCCGAGCGGATCCTCGGCCTGCCACGGGAGGTGCGGGGATGAGGTTCGTCCTCGACGCCGACCAGCGCGACTTCGCGTCCTCGCTCGACGCGCTGCTCGCCTCCTCCGACACGGTGGCCGTCGCGCGCGCGTGGGCGGACGGCGACAGCGCACCCGGCCTCGAGCTCTGGGGGCGCCTCGCCCACCAGGGCGTCACCTCGCTGGCCACCGAGGCCTCGCCCGTCGAGGTCTGCATCGCCTTCGAGGCGCTCGGCCGGCACGCGGTGCCCGGCCCGTGGGTCGAGTCCGCGGCGTACCTCCCGGTCGCCCTGGGCCACGAGGTCGACGGCATCGCCACCGTGGCGCTGCCCCCGCACGTGCCCTACGCGTTGGACGCCGACGTGGCCGACCGGGTGTACGTCGGGACCGAGGACGGGATCGCGGAGGCGCAGGTCGGCGAGCGCAGGCACTCTGTGGACAGGACGCGAAGGTTGTTCGAGGTCTCACCCGACGACGCGATCGGTGCCAGCGACCTCGAGGCCGCGTTCGACCTGGCCGTGCTCGCCACCTCAGCCCAGCTGCTGGGTGCCGGCGAGCGGCTCCTGGCCGACTCGGTCGCGTACGTGAAGCAGCGCACCCAGTTCGGGCGCGAGATCGGGTCCTACCAGGCGATCAAGCACGCCCTGGCCGACGTCCGCATCGCTCTCGACTTCGCCCGCCCGCTGGTCTTCGGTGCCGCCCTCGCCGAGATCAGCCCGTCGGCCGCCAAGGTCGCGTGCGCCGAGGCGGCGTACCTCGCGTCGCGCACCGGTCTGCAGGTGCACGGCGCGATCGGCTACACCCAGGAGTTCGACCTCAGCCTCTGGATCACCAAGGTCCGCGCGCTGGTCACCGCGTGGGGCACCCCGGCGTACCACCGGGCTCGCGTGCTCGCCACGCTGGTCGAGCCTGTCGAGACCAGGACCCCGTGATGGAGTTCGCCCTCTCCGAGGAGCAGCAGGAGCTGGCCGCGACGGTCCGCTCGCTGCTGGGCAAGCGCGCCGATCCCCGCCTGGAGGTCTACGACGAGGCGCTCTGGCAGACCCTGTGCGAGCAGATCGGCGTGGCCGCGCTCGGCATCCCCGAGGAGTACGACGGCGCCGGGTTCTCGCTGTTCGAGGGGCTGATCGTGCTGGAGGAGGTCGGCCGCTCGCTGGCGCCGTCCCCGCTGCTGTCCTCGCTGATCACCGCCGAGGCGCTGCTGGCCGGCGCGGGCGAGGACGCGAAGCGCCGGCTGCTGCCCCGGATCGCCCGGGGTGAGGTCGCCGCGTTCGCGGACGGCGCCGACGCGAGCGTCCTGGACGGTGACCGCGCCGCCGTGCTCGTGGTCGCCACCGGGGACGGGCTCTTCGAGGTCGACCCGACGACGGCCGAGCGGACCTGGACCCCCTCGATGGACCAGACGATCCGGCTCGCGTCGGTCACCGCCGACACCGCCTCGGCCACCCGGATCGGTGACGCGGCGGCCGGGACGGCGGCGCTGCAGCGCGCCCGGCTGGTCGGCACGGTCGGCGTCGCCGCCCTCCAGGCCGGTCTGGCGGCGCGGGCGCTCGACATGACCGTCGCCTACACGAAGGAGCGGGTGCAGTTCGGCCGCCCGATCGGCTCCTTCCAGGCGCTCAAGCACCGGATGGCCGACATGCTGGTCGAGGTCGAGATGTCCCGCTCCGCGTCGTGGGCCGCGTCGTACGCCGTGTC
>JAOPYB010000197.1 GCA_025964835.1 Nocardioides sp.
GCCCTCGTCGATGAGGGTGCGGGGCATCGGGCGGAGATCGGCCAGGCCGCCGTACAACATCTTGTGCGCGACGTTGCTGGCTGCAGAGACGACCTGATCGGGCTTGGGGATCAGATCCATGGTCGAAAACTACCCGCACCGCCGCGACCCGGGCACCGGACGACCGGAGAACGAGTCAGGATCCCGTTGCCGGGCGCGGGTCCGGGCCGTCCTCGTAGCCGCGGACCATCCAGCGATCGGCGTCGGCGAGCGGGGTGAAGCCGAAGCGGGCGTAGACGGCGTGGGCGTCGGCGGTGGCGAGCACCGCGCGCCGCACCCGCAGGCCGGCCAGCTCGGCCGACACCGCCTCGATGAGCGTCGTGCCGACGCCTTCCCCGCGGCGCGACGGGTCGACGTACACGTCGCACAGCCAGGCGAAGGTCGCCCGGTCGGTGATCACCCGGGCGTAGCCGACCTGGGTGCCGTCGTCGTACGCCCCGAAGTTCAGGGAGTGCGCGACGGCGCGGTCCACCACCTCGCGGGGCCGCCCGAGCGCCCAGTAGGCGTCGGTCGACAGCCACCGGTGAATCGCGTCGACGTCCAGCAGCGCGGGGTCGGTGGAGACCGTGACCACGGCGCTCAGGGCCGCTTGGCCGGTCGCACGGTCTTGCCGTGCGAGGGGCGGACGGCGGCGAGCTCCTCGAGGAAGCTGTCGGCCCAGGCCGCGACGTCGTGCTGGATGACCTGCTTGCGCATCGCCTTCATCCGCCGGGTCAGCTCGCGCCCGTTGGCGCCGTAGGCCTCCAGGAGCGCGGACTTCATGCCGTTGATGTCGTAGGGGTTGACCAGCCACGCCTGGCGCAGCTCGTCGGCAGCGCCCGCGAACTCGGACAGCACCAGCGCGCCGTCGCTCTCGAAGCGGCAGGCGACGTACTCCTTGGCCACGAGGTTCATGCCGTCCCGGAACGGGGTCACGACCATGATGTCGGCCGCGCGGTAGAGGGCCGCCATCTCCTCTCTGGGGTACGACGAGTGCATATAGGAGATCGCGGGCCGGCCGATCTTGCCGAGGTCGCCGTTGATGTGGCCGACCAGCCGGTCGATGTCGTCGCGCAGGATGCGGTACTGCTGGACCCGCTCGCGCGACGGCGTCGCCACCTGCACGAACACCGCGTCCTCGACGTCGATGTGACCGTCCATGACCAGCTCGCTGTACGCCCGGAGGCGGGCGTAGATGCCCTTGGTGTAGTCGAGGCGGTCGATGCCGAGGAAGATCGTGCGGGGGTTGCCGAGCGCCTCGCGAATCTCGGCCGCCCGCTTCTCGACGGCCTCGGACCGGGCCAGCTCCTCGAACCCGGCGGCGTCGATCGAGATCGGGAACGCACCGGCGCGCACCGTGCGCCCGTCGGAGAGGTAGACCAGGTCGCGGTGCGTCTTGTGCCCGACCCGCTGGCGCACCAGGCGGACGAAGTTCTGGGCCCCGCCCGGGAGCTGGAAGCCGACCAGGTCGGCGCCGAGCAGGCCCTCGAGGATCTGGCGCCGCCAGGGCAGCTGCTGGAACAGCTCGGCCGGCGGGAACGGGATGTGCAGGTAGAACCCGATCCGCAGGTCCGGCCGCAGGTCGCGCAGCATCTGGGGCACCAGCTGGAGCTGGTAGTCGTGCACCCACACCGTCGCCCCCTCGGAGGCGAGCTCGGCGGCCTTCTCGGCGAAGCGCCGGTTGACCGAGACGTAGCAGTCCCACCACTCGCGGTGGAAGGCCGGCTTGGCGACGACGTCGTGGTAGAGCGGCCACAGGGTGGCGTTCGAGAACCCCTCGTAGAAGTTCTCGATCTCCTCGTCGCTCATCGCCATCGGCACCAGGTCGAGGCCGTCGAACTCGAAGGGCTGGAGGTCCTGCTCGGTGCCGCCCGGCCAGCCGATCCAGGTGCCGTCGTTGGCGCGCATGACCGGCTCGATCGCGGTCACCAGCCCGCCCGGCGACGTGCGCCAGCCGGGGGTACCGTCGCTGTCCGTCACCCGGTCCACGGGGAGACGGTTGGCGACGATGACGAGGTCAGCCGAGCCGGGGGAAGCCACGTCCCAACCCTAGTCACCGGGTCCAGCGCCGACCTCCCCTGCCCGGGCGAGGGCGGGACGACGGCGGGCGGGGCGGTGTCAAGCGCGCTGGCACCACCATCGCCCCGGCTCCGGGGGTGCTCTCCCGCACCTCGCGCACTGCCTGGCGTCGTGGTCATGGACCAGACACTCGGGCGCCGGATGCTCCTCGACACCGGCGACAACCTCTCCGCGTTCCTCCTCGCGGTCCCGGCTGCGCAGCATGCTGGTCCGGCTCGACGCGGCCTCGCACGCGGGCCTGGCGGCTGCCCTGCTCACGACCCGGGCCGACCTGATGGCCCGGCGGGCCGGTCGCGCCGAGTGCTGCGCGGACCCGGCGGGCTACCGCTCGTCGGCGGCGTAGCGGACGCCGACCTGGCGGCGCACCTCGTCCATCTGGCGCATCAGCGCGAGCGTCTGGGCGTGCGGGACGAGCGGGCTCTCCCGCAGTCCGGCGCGCAGGCAGCGCACCACCTCGGCGGCCTCGTTGCCGTAGCCGCCGCCGAGCACCGGCTCGTCGCCCTCGACGACGACCCGCTCGCCCGGGCCGACCCTGTCGCCGGAGCCGCGGTCGGCGAAGGGCGTGAACACGGCGTGCGTCGGGTGGTGGAAGCTGGCCACGTCGATCCGGCCGCGGTCGGTCGCGATCGAGGCCGACCGCGACGACCAGGAGGTCATCGACGCGGACAGGGTGGCGAGCGCCCCGCCCGGGTAGCGGCCGGTGATGGCGACGTCGAGGTCGATGCCGCCCTCGGACAGCACGGCCGTGCCGTGCAGCTCCTCGGCCTCGCCGAGCATCAGGTGGGCGAACGTCAGCGGGTAGACCCCCATGTCGAGCAGGGCGCCCGCCCCGAGGGTGGGGTCGAGCAGCCGGTCGCAGGGTCCGGCGTCGACCCGGAAGCCCAGCTCGGCGTGCAGCTGCCGCGGGGTGCCGAACCGGCCGACGGCCAGGTCCGCCCGGAGCCGTCGTACGACGGGGTGGCACGCGGTCCACATCGCCTCCATGAGGAACCGGTCGTGCTCGCGGGCCAGCGCGACCATCGCCTCGGCCTCCGCACCCGTGAGCGTCAGCGGCTTCTCGCAGAGCACGTGCTTGCCCGCCTCGAAGGCGAGCCGCGCGTGCTCGAGGTGCAGGGCGTGCGGGCTGGCGACGTAGACGACGTCGACGCCCGGGTCCGCGACCAGCTCCTCGTAGGAGCCGTGCGCCGCCGGCGGGCCGGACGGGCCGACGTGCTGATCCGCGAACGCCCGGGCGCTCTCCGCCCGGCGCGAGCCCACCGCGGCCAGCGTGGCACCGGGCACCAGGGCCAGGTCGCGGGCGAAGCTGTGGGCGATCTTGCCGGCGGCCAGGATCCCCCAGCCGATGGTGTGGGTCATGGCCAGCGACCCTACGGCGCCCCGTCCGCGACGCGCCCGGAGCAGGTCCGCGCGACTCGCCGGGAGCGAATGACATAGGTGTGGTTCGTCGCCTACAGTGGTCACGTACCGCACATCACGAATCCGGGGAGACAGCGCATGGACGCCGCGAACGCCCTCCACGGCCACGAGGCCGAGGCTGCACCGAGCCTCAGCGAGCGCGACCGCGAGATCCTGGAGTTCGAGCGCCAGTGGTGGAAGTACGCCGGCGCCAAGGAGACCGCGGTCCGCGAGAACTTCGACATGTCCTCCACCCGCTACTACCAGGTCCTCAACGCCCTCATCGACCGTCCCGAGGCGCTCGAGGCCGACCCGCTGCTCGTCCGTCGCCTGCGCCGCCTCCGGGCGGCGCGCCAGCGCCAGCGGTCCGCCCGCCGCCTCGGCTTCGAGCTCTGAGACCCATGGCCGGAGGTGTGCCCCAGGGCGTGCGGAGTCGCGACCAGCGCGGCGTGATCTTCCCGTCGCCGGTCGTGATGCTGAGCATCATCGCCGTCGCCATGGCCGGCATCGCCTACGTCGCCACCCGCAGCCCGGCACCGACCGAGCGCGAGGTCACCACGGTCTCGGGCAAGGCCGACCCGTCCACGGCGCCGACCCAGCCGAGCCAGCCGACCGCGCCCGTCAAGCACGACCCGATCAAGCCGGCGGTCCAGCGCGGCAAGGTCTACGTCGAGGTCTACAACAACTCCGGCATCACCGGGCTCGCCGGCCGGGTCGCCACCCGCGCGACCGACGCAGGCTGGCAGGTCGTGGGCTCCGACAACTGGTACGGCTCGATCCCCACGTCGACCGTCTACTACCCGCAGCGGCTCAAGGCGGCCGGGAAGGTCCTCGCGCTGGACCTCGGGATCCGCCGGGTGCTGCCCGCCGTCGAGGGGCCGATGCGCCTCGACCGGCTGACGGTCGTCCTCACCGCCGACGCCGCGTAACCTCCGCCACACCGGGTCCCGTCGCCGCGCCTCCACCGCGACGGCGCACACCCGGATCTGGTTGGGTGTTTCCATGGAGTTCACCTCGGCCGAGGGAGAGCAGCGGTACGCCGCACTGGTGCGCGCCGCCGCCCGGACGGTCGTCGGCCTGGACTTCGACGGGGTGCTGTCGCCGATCGTGGACGACCC
>JAOPYB010000231.1 GCA_025964835.1 Nocardioides sp.
GAACGCCATGATCCGGTCGACGCTCGTCTGCGCTGCCTCGGCCACGGCCTCGGGCGTCTCCCCGGCCCGGATCCGGGCCTGGATGTCGCGAGGACGGAGTGCGCTGTCCATCTGGTTCTCCAATCGGCGGGCGTCCCCGCGCAGGGCGGTCCGAAGTCGCGGGTCGATGTCGACGGTGAACTCGGCCCCTGCCTCGTCCACCAGGAGCAGGCGCTTCCCGTCGTCGCTCACTCCGGCGAGCGTGAGGTGCGCCATGGATGGTCCTGCTCCTGCCAACATCGGGTCTTCGGGTGGGGCGAGCCTACGCCAGCGGGAGGGGCGCCACGGCGCAGCGACGCGGCGTGCCTCGGACGGATCGGGCGCCGGCCGCCGCCGGGTCGGTAACCTCCGAGCGTGCCGTCAACCGAGCCCTCCGTCACCCTGGTCGTGGCCGACCTGGTCGGCATCTTCGTCTTCGCGATCTCGGGTGCGCTGGTCGGTGTCCGCAAGGACCTCGACGTGTTCGGTGTGCTGGTGCTGGCGGGCACGACCGGGCTCGGCGGGGGCTTCCTGCGCGACGTCCTGATCGGTGCGACCCCGCCGGCCGCCCTCGCCGACTGGCGCTACCTCCTGGTGCCGGTCGCCGCCGGCCTGCTGACGTTCTGGTTCCACCCCGCCCTGGGCCGGCGCGAGCGCACGGTCAACGTGTTCGACGCCTTCGGCCTCGGGCTCTTCTGCGTGACCGGTGCCCTCAAGGCGCTGGACTACGGGCTGGGTCCGGTGCCGGCCGCGCTGATGGGGATGGTGACCGGTATCGGCGGCGGCATGGCCCGCGACGTGCTGGCGTCGCGGGTCCCGGCGGTGTTCCGCGGCGAGCTCTACGCCACCCCGGCCCTCGCCGGGGCCGCGATCGCCGTCGTCGGCAGCCGCCTCGACCTCCCGGTGCTCGTCTGCGCCTCGGTGGGCGCGACCGTCTGCATCCTCTGGCGGCTGGTCGCCATGTGGCGCCAGTGGCGGGCCCCGATGCCCACCGGGCCGGCCTCGGTGTGACTCAGTCGTCCAGGGCCGAACCCACCGGGAGCGCGAAGCCCTCGGCCGCCAGGTCGTCGAACGACCCGAGGTCGTCCACCGCCACGTCGCACGTGCCGGCTGGCACCTCGCAGGTCACCAGCTGGGCCGATGACTTCGGCGTGTCCTGGGCGATCATCGCGAGCGTGTGGTCGTCGAGCCACTCGTAGCCGGTCGCGAACGCGTAGTCGAGGTCGAAGGTCACCCGGTTGCCCGTGCGGGCGTCGTAGACCTGGGGCTCGTCGGCGTCGCCGCTGTAGTAGTGGGCGTCGGGGGAGAACGCGCCGTAGGTGCCGTAGACCCGAGGCAGGACCATGGCGGTGTCCCTTCTCGTGCCGATGGCGGTCCCGTCGGCCCGCGCGTCGTCGTGCTGGACGTTGAACGCGATGACGCCGTTCTCCACCGCCACGATGTCGAAGCCGTTGCGGGCCTCGGCGTCGACGACGCGCACGTCGTCGGTGTCGACATCGACGGCCACCGCTCCCCGGCTGTCGCGCCAGTACGCCGTGCGCCCGTCGATCGCGTAGAAGTACACAGGGTTCTGCGAGTCGGCGGTCCCGCCCATGCCGCGCTCCACGGCCGCACCGTTGCTGGTGATCTCGCCGGTCGACTGGTCGAGGACCAGGAACGTCGGCCCCTCGTTGCTGTCATTGACCCAGCCCGCCAAGGTCCCCTCGTCGTCGGCGACCAGGTGGGGGTTCTCGGCGTCGACGGTGCCGACGTCGACGGACCGCCCACCGACCACGGAGTGCACGGTGCCGTCCGGGCTGGTGGCCACTATCCCGGTCGTGGTCCGGACGTAGGCGGTCGCCTCGAAGCCGAGGTCGACCGTGCGGTCCCCGTCGTGCAGGACGCTGCCCACGACCCAGCTGACGTGCGCCGGGATCCCCGGGTCGTGCACGACCTGGGGTCCGTTCGCGGGATCGGTGCCACCCAGCTGGGTGACGAGCAGGGCACCGACGACGGCGACGGCCGCCAGGCCGCCCGCTGCGGCACCGGCACGGCGCCGGCGCAGGCGCCGGTCCCCGGCACGGACCACGGCCTCGAGGTCGGGGGCGCCGAACGCTACGGTCTCGGCACGATCGTGGAGCAGGGTCTTCAGCTTCTCGGTCATCGGTTCACCACCAGGTCGTTGAGGGGGAGCAGGTCCGGGTCGTCCCCGAGCCGCTCCCGGAGCTTCATGAGGGCCGCGGACACCTGGCTCTTGACGGTGCCGACGGCGCAGCCCATGGCTTCGGCGGTCTGGGCCTCGGTGAGGTCCTCGTAGTAGCGGAGCACCACGGCCGCGCGCTGGCGGACGGGGAGGTCCAGGAGGGCGTCCCACAGCCAGGCGCTCTGGGTGACGCTGTCGTCGTGGCCGGGCGTGCCTTGATCGGGTGGGCTCTCGGTGCTGCGCTCGAGCGACCACCGCTTGCGACGGAACCAGGAGATGGCGGTCGTCGTGATCGCCTTGCGCGTGTAGGCCTCGGCGTTGGCCTTGTCCCGCAGCCGCGGCCACGCGACGTACGTCTTGGTCAGCGCCTCCTGGACGAGGTCCTGGGCCAGGGTCACGTCGCCGACCATCAGGTAGGCGGCCCGCTGCAGTGCCGCCGAGCGGCCCGCGACGAACTCCGCGAACTCCGCCTTGTCGCGCTGCACCATGAGATCCCCTCGTCCCGATCCGATCCGGGGCTTGCGTGCACCCCGTTGCCCACCCAGACGTGATGGGACCGGGGAAAGGTTCGTTCAGTCGCCGAGGACCCGGCGCAGGTAGGCGTTGGCGAAGACCCGGTCGGGGTCGAGCTTGTCGCGCAGCGAGAGGAACTCCTCGAACCGGGGGTACGCCGGCGCGAGGTCGGCGGCCGTCCGGGTGTGCACCTTGCCCCAGTGCGGACGGCCGTCGTGGGCACGCATGATCGGCTCCAGGAGCGCGAAGTACGCTGCGTGGTCGGCGTCGCGGTGGGTGTGGAACGCCAGATAGAAGGAGTCGCGGCCGGAGGCGGTCGAGAGCGGGACGTCGTCGGAGGGTGCGACCCGGATCTCGACCGGGAAGCTGATCGTGAGGTCCGAGGCGTCGACCGCTCGGCGGACCTCGCGGAGCGCGGTCAGGCCGGCCTCGCGGGGCAGGGCGTACTCCATCTCGCGGAAGACGACGTCGCGGCGGGCGGTGAAGACCCGGTGGGCCACGTCGCTGTAGGTGCGGGCGCTGAGGACCCGCGCCGACAGCTGGTTCATCCGTGGGATCACCCGCGGCACCCGGTTGGCGCCGGCGGTCAGCAGCCCGAAGACCGTGTTGGACAGGAAGTCGTCGTCGAGCCAGGCGCGCCAGCGGGGGAGCGGCTCCGCCTCGGAGAGGTCGGCGGCGAGCCGGTCGTTGCGCTTGGTGAGCATCCGGTCGGTGTGCGGGAACCAGTACATGTCGACGTGGTGGCTCACGGCCGTCATCTGGTCGAACGAGCCGAGCGCCTCGTCCCAGCCCATCGGCTGCTCGCGCGCCTCGAGGAGGAAGAGCGGCTCCACGTGGAACGTCACCGAGGTGAGGATGCCCAGGGCGCCGAGGCCGACGCGGGCCACGTCGAGGACGTCGGGGTTCTCGTCGGCGGTGGCGCGCAGCAGCTCACCGGTGCCGGTGACCAGCTCGAGCCCTGCGACCTGGGCCGCCAGGCCTGCGGCCACGCCGCCCGTGCCGTGGGTGCCGGTGGAGATCGCGCCGGCCAGGGTCTGCTCGGCGATGTCGCCCATGTTGTGCAGGCTGAGGCCGAGCCGCTCGAGCTCCGCGTTCAGCACCCTGAGCGGGGTTCCGGCGCGCGCGGTGACCGTCATCGCGTCGCGGTCGACGTCGAGGATCCCCGTCATCCCGCCCGGGGTCAGCATCGTGGCCTCGGGCGCCGCGATCGCGGTGAAGCTGTGGCCGGTGCCGACCATCTTCACGGTGGACCGCTCGGCGCGGGCGCGCTCGACGGCGGCCATGACGGCGGCAGGGTCCGCGGGCTGCTCGACCCGCGTGGGCCGGGCCGACTCGAGGCCCGACCAGTTGCTCCACACGTTCACGGGCCGAGCCTATGCCGCGGGGTCGGGTGCGGAACGCGGAAGTGCCTGCGCGGCGAGGGCGGCCACGGCCCCGGCGGCGACGCAGACGAAGTACGCCGCGGACGCGCCGTGCGCGTCGATGACCACGCCGCCGAGGGTGGCCCCCGGGGCGACGCCGGCGACCAGGCCCGTCTGCATGATCGCCATCCCCTCGGTGAGGCGGCTCGCGGGCACCGAGCGCTCGGTCAGTGACAGGGTGCCGATCAGCGTCGGGGCGATCGCGAAGCCGCCGAGCAGCAGGACCAGCCCCATCAGCGGGATCGAGCCGACGAAGTGCAGCGGCACCATGGCGCAGAACATCGCGAAGGCGCCCCAGCGGACCCGGATCGTCGGGCCGCGGCGCCACGTCACGGCCCCGGTCAGGGCACCGGCCAGCAGGCTGCCGAACGCCCACAGCGCGAGCAGCGCACCGGCGAGGGCGGGCGAGCCCTCCTCACGGGAGAAGGCCACCGTCGCCACCTCGGCGGCCCCGAAGAGCGTGCCGAGCGCGCCGGACACCACCGCGAGGGGGACCACGGTGGCCCAGGGCATCGGTGCCCGCCGCCCGGCCGAGCGATGGTGTGGGTGTGCCGGCGGCTCGGTGCCGCGCTGGGCGCAGAGGGCGAGTGTCCCGGCCACGCAGGAGACGACGGCGACGGCGAGGCCGGCGACCGGGTCCCAGGCCGTGGCCAGCACGGTGACGATGATCGGCCCGAGCATGAAGACGGCCTCGTCGGCGACGGCCTCGATGGCGTAGGCGGTCTGGATGTCGGCGGGGTCGGAGAGCGCGTGCGACCAGCGGGCCCGGACGCAGGAACCGATCTGGGGGAGCGCCCCGCCCGCCACGGCGGCGCAGAGGTACGACGCCGCGATCGGCCAGTCCGAGCGCACGGACACGACGAGGAGGGTCGTCGCGACCCCGAAGACGGAGGCGGCCACCGTGAGCACCCTGGCCTGGCCGAGGCTGTCGACGAGGCGGCCCTGGAGGATCGCCAGCCCGGCGGTCGCCAGCATGTAGGCGGCCGACACCGCACCGGCGACGCCGTACGACCCGGTCTCCGCGGAGACGAGCAGCACGATGCCCAGCCCGACCATCGAGATCGGCAGGCGCGCGAACAGACCGGTCGCACTGAAGCGCAGCGTTCCGGGCTCGGCGAGCACCCGGCGGTAGGACGTCAACATCGCCGTGAGCGTAGGACCACGGGAGCGCCGGGGACCAATTCGGGCGCCTCCCTACGATGGGCCCATGCCGCCGCCACCACACCCCGACGCCAGCCCGTACGACGCCCTCCTGCTGGTGTCGTTCGGCGGACCGGAGGCGCCCGACGAGGTCGTGCCGTTCCTGGAGAACGTCACCCGCGGCCGGGGGATCCCGCGCGAGCGCCTGGAGGAGGTCGGCGAGCACTACTTCCGCTTCGGCGGCCGGTCGCCGATCAACGACCTGAACCGCGAGTTCCTGGCGGCGCTGCGCGAGGACCTGGCCGGCGCCGGCCTCGACCTCCCCGTCTACTGGGGCAACCGCAACTGGGACCCCTACCTGCGCGACACGGTCCGCCAGATGGCGGCCGACGGCGTCACCCGTGCGGCCTGCTTCGTGACCAGCGCCTACTCGTCGTACTCCAGCTGCCGGCAGTACCGCGAGAACCTCTTCGACGCCGTCGCGGCCCTGCCCGGGGCGGAGGCGGGGAGCGCGCCTCGGCTCGACAAGCTGCGCCACTACTTCAACCACCCCGGTTTCGTGGAGCCGGTTGTCGACGCGACGCTGGCGGCGCTGGCCGAGCTGCCGGAGGCGGCCCGCGAGGGGGCACACCTCGCGTTCGTGACGCACTCCATCCCGCTGTCGATGAACGACGCCAGCGGCCCCGAGGGCGGGGCGTACGTCGCCCAGCACCGCAGCGTCGCCGAGGAGGTCGTCGAGCGGGTGCGCCAGGAGACCGGTCGCCGGCACGCCCACCAGCTCGTCTTCTGCTCGCGCTCCGGCCCGCCGCAGGTGCCGTGGCTCGAGCCCGACATCAACGACCACCTCCAGGCGCTCCACGACGGCGGCGCGCCCGCGGTCGTGATGGTGCCGGTCGGCTTCGTCTCCGACCACATGGAGGTCATCTACGACCTCGACACCGAGGCCATGGA
>JAOPYB010000238.1 GCA_025964835.1 Nocardioides sp.
GCAAGAAGCTGTTCCTCGTCACGCTGGCGGTCTACACGGTCGCGACGGTGCTGACGGCCTTCTCGATGAACCCCGCGTGGTACCTCGGCGCCCGCTTCCTGACCGGTGCCGGCATCGGTGGCGAGTATGCCGCCATCAACTCCGCCATCGACGAGCTGATCCCCGCGAAGTACCGCGGCCGCGTCGACGTCGCCATCAACGGCTCCTTCTGGGTCGGTGCCGCCGGTGGGGCGGTCCTCACGATCCCGCTGCTCGACCCGAGCGTCATCGACCAGAACTGGGGCTGGCGCCTCGCGTTCGGCCTCGGGGCGATCCTGGCCGTCGGCATCCTCGTCGTCCGCCGCAACGTGCCGGAGAGCCCGCGCTGGCTCTTCATCCACGGTCGCGAGACGGAGGCCGAGTCCATCGTCAAGGACATCGAGAAGACCGTCCGCGACGAGACCGGTCGCGAGCTGCACGACGTCTCCGACACGATCACGATCCGGCAGCGTACGACGATCAGCCTGGTGCTCATCGCCAGGACCGTCTTCACGCTCTACCCCAAGCGCACGGTGCTCTGCTTCTCGCTCTTCGTCGGTCAGGCCTTCCTCTACAACGCGTTCTTCTTCACGTACGGCGACAGCCTGACGACGTTCCTCGACGTCAAGCAGACCGGGTGGTACATCGCGATCTTCGCGGTCAGCAACTTCGCCGGTGCCCTGCTGCTCTCCCGTCTCTTCGACACCGTCGGACGGGTCAAGATGATCACCGGCACCTATGTGCTCTCCGGCGTGCTGCTCGCGATCACGGGCCTCTTCCTGGACAGCGTGACGGCCACCAGCCTGACGCTGATGGGCGCGATCATCTTCTTCTTCGCCTCGGCGGGCGCCAGCGCGGCGTACCTCACCGCGAGCGAGGTCTTCCCGATGGAGACGCGGGCGCTGTGCATCGCGTTCTTCTACGCGATCGGCACCGCGGTCGGTGGCATCACCGGCCCGCTGCTGTTCGGCAAGCTGATCGACAACGCGTCGGCGAGCGGTGACATCACCGGTCTCGCGCCGGGCTACTTCCTCGGCGCCGGGCTGATGATCGCGGGCGGCATCGTGGCGGCGTTCCTCGGCGTCAAGGCCGAGGGGCAGTCCCTCGAGAGCATCGCCGCCCCGCTGACCGCGGAGGACGCCGACGAGCCCGGCGGGCGCAAGACGCCCCAGCCGGCCTGACCGAGCAAGGAGAGACACCATGCCGATGCCACCCCCGAAGCCCTCGACCGAGGGGCCGCGCGACCGCCAGGTGGTCCAGGAGATGTACCAGATCGTGCGGGCGCTCGAGGCGAACGGCCCGCTGCAGCCCGGCGAGCTCGGGCGGCTGGTCGGCGCGGACTACTGGGAGCGGGGCCGCTTCGACAAGGCGGTCGTGCTGGCCGTGAGCGACGGCCTGGTGCACCGCACCGGCGACGGCGCGCTCGCCAGCTCCTGAGGTCGCTCAGCCCGTTGCCGGTGGCCCCGGGTGTCGTTGACCAGGGCGTCCGTATCCTGATCTCATGCTCGGAATTCTCATCGTGCTCGTCCTGGTCGGCCTCGTGGTGGCCGCCGTCGTCTCCCAGCGCAACACGAAGCGGCGTGAGCTGGAGAAGCGGAAGGCCGAGCTGGAACCGGTCAAGAAGTTCGCGTTCGAGGACATCACGGCGCTGGGCGTCGAGCTCCAGTCCCTCGACAGTGAGCTGACCGGCCGCGACCTCGACCAGGGCGCCAACGCCGACTACCAGCGGGCCCTCGACTCCTACGAGGCGGCCAAGACCGCCGGTGACGCGATCGCCCGTCCCGAGGACCTCAAGCACGTGGCGGAGATCCTCGAGGACGGCCGCTACGCGATCGCGTGCGTGCGGGCCCGCGTCGCCGGTGACCCGCTCCCGACCCGGCGCCCGCCGTGCTTCTTCGACCCGCGGCACGGGCTGTCCGTCGAGGACGTGCCCTACACCCCGCCCGGCGGTGCGGCTCGAGACGTGCCCGCCTGCGCGCTCGACGCGGAGCGCGTCCGTGCCGGCGCCGAGCCGGACATCCGCAAGGTCATGGTCGGGTCCCAGCGGGTGCCCTACTGGCAGGGCGGCCCCGCCTACCAGCCCTACGCCAGTGGCTACTTCGGCCGCTTCGGCGTCATGGACATGATGTTCATGGGCATGATGTTCGGCGGTTTCGGTGGCTTCGACGCCCTGGGGGACGGCATCGGCGCCCTGGGTGACGGCATCGGTGACGGACTGGGCTCGATCGGCGACGGCGTCGGCGACATGTTCGGCGACGTCGGTGACATGTTCGACTTCTAGCCCGCCGTAGGACTCAACGGCGCCTGAGCTGGGCCGCCTGGAGGAAGACCACGCGCCCGTTGACCGAGTCGCTGTCGACGGTGTCGGGGTCGGATGCCGCGTAGTCACCGGTGACGTCGATCGTGTAGGTCCCGGGCTTGACACCCGTGACCAGCACGTGGGCGATGCCTGTCGTGTAGAGCACGTCGGTCGTGGTCACTCCGACCTGCTTGCCGGAGGCGTCGGTGACCGTGGCGGTGAAGCTCGCGAGGTTCGCCGCCGTGCCGGGCGTGGGGTAGACCAGCGCGACCTTGAGCGCGGAGACACCTCTGGTCACCGTGACCTCGTGGGTCGCGGTGTAGGAGCCCCCGGCGCTGGCCGGCGGAGCGTCCTCCTGCCAGAGGTCGGCTCGGGTGACGGCCCACTTGTCCTGGCGCGACAGCCGGCGGTCGGCCCGCTGCGTCGCGGCCTGGAGCCGGCTCCTCCAGTGGGCGGACCGGACCAGGGTGACCGCCTTGTCGAGGTTGATGTGGCCATAGCCCACCTGCCACGAGGCGAGGGTGTCCTTCCCGGCCTTGATCGGCGTCGCGGTCGCCTTGATGGCGTCCTGGACCTGCAGCGGGGTGAGCCGGCTGTTGGCCTGCAGCAGCACGGCGGCCGCGCCGGCGATGTGCGGCGACGCCATCGACGTGCCCGACGCGCTCGCGTTCTCGCCGGGAGGGCACGGACCGATGACCGTGCCGGTGCTGTCGCAGGACGAGGAGATGTCCGAGCCCGGCGCCATCACGTCGGGCTGGGTGTTGCCGATCCGATCGCCGAGCAGGACCGTGTGGCCGTCCGCGCCGATCGGCACGGCCCTGCCGTTGTCGAGCTCGAGGCCGTTGGAGGAGAAGTCCGCGCGCTCCCGCTCCAGCGAGCCGGCCGCGACCGAGATCACCCAGGGGGCCTGGTTGAACGGGCTGACGCTGGCCTCGCCGCTGTCCGAGCCGGAGTTGCCCGCCGCGAAGACCACGACGACACCCTTGCCGGAGACGGCTTTGGTGGCGACGTTGACCGGGTCCTGGGGGTCGTACTGGCGGAAGCTGTTGCCCCAGGAGTTGTTGATGACGTCGATGCCGAGCAGGTCGGGCTGGTCGAGGATGTAGTCGAAGGCCGTGACGACCGCGGTGGTGGTGATGACCGCGCCGATCGAGAAGCAGGCCAGGTCGGCGTCGGGAGCAACCCCCAGGTGGTCGGGACCGGTGGTGCCGTCCGCGGCGATGATGCCGGCGACGTGGGTGCCGTGGCCGCTGCCGAGGTCGGTGTTGTTGTACGGCCCCTGGTCGATCGGTACGACGAGCGTCGGGTCGGTGCCCTTGTTGGCGTACTCGGGTCTGTAGAGCGTCACGTGGTGGGTGATGTGGTCGGCGAGATCCGGGTGGGTGCCGTCGCAGCCGGTGTCGATGATGCCGACGGTGGTGCCCTTGCCGGTCAGGCCCCGGGCTCGGAGCTTCCTGGCGGCGCCGACGGAGGAGGACATCGCGTCGGAGGAGGCGGTGTCGGTGTACTGGAGGGTCTCGTCGGGG
>JAOPYB010000252.1 GCA_025964835.1 Nocardioides sp.
CGAGCAGCACGATCGGGAAGCTGGTGACCTTGCGGGTCTGGACCAGGGTCAGGGCCTCGAAGAGCTCGTCGAGGGTGCCGACGCCGCCGGGGAGGACGACGAAGCCCTGGGAGTACTTCACGAACATGGTCTTGCGCGCGAAGAAGTACCGGAAGTTCACGCCCATGTCGACCCACTGGTTGAGGCCGGACTCGAAGGGCAGCTCGATGCCGAGCCCCACGCTGACGCCACCGGCCTCGCAGGCGCCCTTGTTGGCGCCCTCCATCGCCCCGGGGCCGCCACCGGTGATGACCGCGAAGCCGGCCTCGGCCAGCTGACGCCCGACCCGTTCGGCGACGGCGTACGACGGGTGGTCGGTGGGGGTGCGCGCCGAGCCGAAGACCGCGATCGCCGGGCCCAGCTCGGCCAGGGCACCGAAGCCCTCGACGAACTCGGCCTGGATGCGCAGCACCCGCCACGGGTCGGTGTGCACCCACTCGCCGGCGCCCGCGGTGTCGAGGAGCCGCTGGTCGGTGGTGCTGCCGTCCTCGGCCTGGCTGCGGCGCTTGAGGATCGGTCCCGCGAGCTTGTCCTTCACGCGTCGGCTCCCAACCACGCGCGGAGCTGGGCCTCGCAGCGTTCGATGTGCTCCACGGGGACGTGCTCCTCCTGCTTGTGCGCCAGCATCGGGTCGCCCGGTCCGAAGTTGACGGCCGGGACTCCGAGACCGGTGAAGCGGGCCACGTCGGTCCACCCGAACTTCGGGTTGACGGTGCCATCGGGGCCGCCGACGGCCTCGAGGAACGCCTTGGCGGCCGGCACGTCGAGCCCCGGCAGGGCGCCCGGGGCGCTGTCGGTGACGGTCACGTCGTAGCCCTCGAAGAAGTCGCGGACGAAGCCCTCCGCGTCGGCCTCGGAGCGGTCGGGCGCGAAGCGGAAGTTGACCTCGACCACGCACTCGTCGGGCAGCACGTTTCCGGCGACACCGCCGCGGATGAAGACGGCGTTGAGGCCCTCGTGGTACTCGAGCCCGTCGATCACCGGCCTGCGGGCGTCGTACCGCTGGAGCCGGGCCAGGATGTCGGCGGCCTTGTGGATCGCGTTGTCGCCCTTCCAGCTGCGCGCCGAGTGGGCGCGCTCGCCGTGGGTGCGGACGTCGAGGCGCATCGTGCCCTGGCAGCCGGCCTCGACGACCGCGTTGGAGGGCTCCATGAGGATCGCGAAGTCGGCCGTCATCAGCTCGGGATCGCTCGCGGAGAGCTGGGTGAGGCCGTTGAACTCGGCCTCGATCTCCTCGGCCTCGTAGAGGATGAAGGTCAGGTCGCGGTTGGGCTCGGGGACGTGCGCGGCCAGCCGCAGGATGACCGCGTCGCCGCCCTTCATGTCGCAGGTGCCGAGGCCGTGCAGGAGGTCGCCGTCGGGACGCCGCTCGCGCCGGGCCGGCAGGTTGTCGTTGTGCGGCACGGTGTCGAGGTGGCCGGCGATGACGACCCGCTCGCCGCGACCCAGGTCCGTGCGGGCGACGACGGTGTTGCCGTGCCGGCTGACCGTGAGGTGGTCGAGCCTGCGCAGGGCCTGCTCGACCGCGTCGGCGACGGCGCGCTCGTTCTTGCTCACCGACTCGATGTTCACCAGCTGCTCGGTGAGGGTCACGACGTCGGCGGAGAGGTCCAGGTGCGGCATGGCCCCATCCAACCAGCCCCGGGGAGGCTTCCAAGAAACTGAAACACGTTCTAGTCTTGGGCAGTGCGCAACGGAGTCGTCCTCTTCACGTCCGACCGCGGCATCACGCCCGCGGCACTCGCCCGGGCCGCCGAGGACCGGGGGTTCGACACGATCTACGTCCCCGAGCACACCCACATCCCGGTCAGGCGGGAGGCGGCCCACCCCGGCACCGGCGACGAGACGCTGCCCGACGACCGGTACCTGCGCACGCTCGACCCGTGGGTCTCGCTCGCCACCGCGGCCGCGGTCACCTCGCGGATCGGGCTCTCGACGGCGGTCGCGCTCCCGGTGGAGTCCGACCCGATCACGCTGGCGAAGCAGATCGCGACCCTCGACCACCTGTCCGGCGGCCGGGTCACGATCGGCGCCGGCTTCGGGTGGAACACCGACGAGCTCGCCGACCACCACGTGCCGGCCGCGAAGCGCCGCACGGTGCTCAAGGAGTACGTCGAGGCGATGCGGGCGCTCTGGACGCAGGAGGAGGCGTCGTACGACGGGGAGTTCGTGTCCTTCGGCCCCTCCTGGGCCTATCCCAAGCCCGCGCAGGCCCACATCCCGCTGATCATCGGCGCGGGCGGCGGGCCGAAGACCTTCCGGTGGATCGCCGAGAACGCGGACGGCTGGATGACCACCCCTACCCAGCAGGACATCGGCGCCAACGTCGAGGCCCTGAAGAAGGCCTGGGCCGACGCCGGTCGCGACGGCGCCCCCGACATCAGGGTGCTGATCGCCTTCAGGCCCGACCCCGCCGACCTGGCCGCCTGGGCCGAGGCCGGTGTGACCGAGCTGATCTGGGGCGTCCCGGACAAGTCCGAGGGCGAGGTCCTCGCCTCCCTCGACCGGCTGGCGACCCGCCTCGGCCTGCGCTGACCCGCCCGAAAGTTTCGGGCGGGTCAGCGCCTGGCGACGTCGACGCGGACGTCCTGCCCGTCACCCACCAGGGCGTTGGGCGCGTCCTGGAGCTCCCCGACGGTGAACGACGTCGCCAGGGTCTCGGTGGTGATCAGGTCCTCGTGCGCACGGGCGGCGGCCCGGACGGCGTCGGAGCCGCCCACGGTCAGGGTGATCCGGTCGGAGACGTCGAGGCCTGCGTCGCGACGGGCCTGTTGGACCGCCCGCACCAGGTCGCGCGCCAGGCCCTCCTCGGCCAGCTCCGGCGTCACCTCGGTGTCGAGCACGACGAAGCCGCCGCGCGGCAGCATGCCCGTGGCCGAGCCGGCTCCGGAGCCGGCGACGGTCTCGAGGGCGTACTCCCCCTCCTCCAGCGCCAGCCCGCCGGACGTGACGGTGCCGTCGTCGGCCACCGACCAGTCGCCGGACTTGGACCCCTTGATCGCGGTCTGGACCTCGCGGCCCAGCCGCGGGCCCGCGGCCCGCGCGTTGACGGTCAGCTTCTGGGAGACGGCGTACGACGCTGCCTCGGGTGCGTCCGCGTCGAGCATCCGGACAGACTTGACGTTCAGCTCGTCGGCGACGATCGACTCGAAGCCGCCGAGGGCCGCCGCGTCCGACACCACGACGGTGAGCGAGCTGAGCGGCAGTCGGTTGCGCAGGCTGGCCGCCTTGCGCAGCGCCGACCCGGCCGAGCAGACGTCGCGGACCAGGTCCATCGCCGACACCAGGACGTCGTCGGCGGGGAGCGTGTCGGCGGACGGCCAGTCGGTCAGGTGCACCGACCGCTCGCCGGTGAGGCCGCGCCAGACCTCCTCGGTGGTGAGCGGCATCAGCGGCGCGGTCACCCGGCAGACGACCTCGAGCACGGTGTAGAGCGTGTCGAACGCACCCTCGTTGGACGAAGGGTTGTCGCTCCAAAATCGTGTGCGCGAGCGGCGGATGTACCAGTTCGTCAGGACGTCGAGGAACGACCGCGTCGAGTCGCAGGCGCTCGCGACCTCGTAGTTGTCGAGCTGGTGGGTCATCGCCTCGACGTACTGCCGGCACTTGGCGAGCAGGTAACGGTCCAGCGGGTCGGCGGAGTCGGTCCGCCAGGTGGCCGTGTGGTCGGCCGCGTTGGCGTAGAGCTGGAAGAAGTACCAGCTGTTCCACAGCGGGATCAGCACCTGCCGCACCGAGTCGCGGATGCCCTGCTCGGTCACGACCAGGTTGCCGCCGCGCAGGATCGGCGAGGACATCAGGAACCAGCGCATCGCGTCGGCGCCGTCGCGGTCGAAGACCTCACGGACGTCGGGGTAGTTGCGCAGCGACTTCGACATCTTGTTGCCGTCGGAGCCGAGCACGATGCCGTGGCTCAGGCAGGTCTCGAACGCCGGCCGGTCGAAGATCGCGGTCGCGAGGATGTGCAGCGTGTAGAACCAGCCGCGCGTCTGGCCGATGTACTCGACGATGAAGTCACCCGGGAAGTGGTGGTCGAACCACTGCTGGTTCTCGAACGGGTAGTGCACCTGGGCGAAGCTCATCGAGCCGCTGTCGAACCACACGTCGAGCACGTCCGGAACCCGGCGCATCATCGACTTCCCGGTCGGGTCGTCGGGGTTCGGGCGGACCAGGTCGTCGACGTAGGGGCGGTGCAGGTCGGTCACCGGCACGCCGAAGTCCGCCTCCAGCTGCTCGAAGCTGCCGTAGACGTCGATGCGGGGGTACGTCGGGTCGTCGCTCTTCCAGACCGGCACCGGGCTGCCCCAGAACCGGTTGCGGGTGATGGACCAGTCGCGGGCGTTCTCGAGCCACCGGCCGAACTGACCGTGCTTGATGTGCTCGGGCACCCAGCGGATGTCCTCGTTGAGCGCGAGCATCCGCTCCTTGATCGCGGTCACCTCGACGAACCACGACGAGACGCCCTTGTAGATGAGGGGCTCGCGACAGCGCCAGCAGTGCGGGTAGGAGTGCTCGTAGGACTCGCGGCGCAGCAGCACCGTGCCGGGCGAGACCGCCCCCTGGGTCTCGACAGGCTCGACCAGCGAGAGGTTGCGAGTGG
>JAOPYB010000253.1 GCA_025964835.1 Nocardioides sp.
GGCGTCGCCGGCGGCGGGCGGTGGCCTCCGCCCGCCCGGCCAGGCCGGTCAGGTCGGGTGGCTCCGGCACCGCGTCGCGCAGCCGGTCGGACAGGGGGTCGTTCACGTCGTCTCCTCCTCGAGGTCAAAGAGGAGGGCCGAGCCGCGCAGGTGCGCGAGCGCCCGAGCGTGGTGGGTCTTCACCGACCCGACCGAGCACCCGAGCGCGGCAGCGGTCTCGGTCTCGGTGAGGTCCTCGAAGTACCGCAGCACGACCACGGCCCGCTGTCGCGGGGAGAGCCCCGCGAGCGCCCGGCGCACGTCGTGCGCCAGTTCGGGGTCCGCGGCGAGCGCCGGCCGGTCCGCCGGGGGCTCCGTCGGCAGCTCACCGCGCCAGCGCCGGCCCCACCACGAGGCGTACGTCGTGACCAGCGTCCGGCGGACGTAGGCCTCGAACGACCCGTTCGCAGCGACCCGGTCGTAGTGCGGCCAGGCCTTCGCGAGCGCCGTCTGCACCAGGTCCTCGGCCAGGGCCGGGTCGCCCGTCAGCAGCCACGCGGCGCGCCACAGCGCACGACCGCGCGCCTCGACGTACGCCGTGAACCCGCCCGGGACCTCGGACACCGGCACCTCCTCGTCCGATTGAACCGGGTGGGGAGGTGATTGCGTTGACACGAGCGCACGGGAAGGGGGGATTCCTGCAATCGGGCCCCGGGCCAGCAGGTAGGCTTGTCGACTCGTCAATCTGGGGGAATCGCGTTGTCTGAAGAGCTCGTCGAGAACGAGGTCGCGCAGGAGCAGGCTTTCGTCGACCGGGTCTACGTCCAGCTCGCGACGTCGGCCAGGGCCGCGCAGCAGCTCGCCCGCGAGGGCCACGAGCGCGGGCTGCTGGGGCACGAGGGTGGGCTCGTCGAGCGGGACGCCATGGTCTTCCAGGCCGCCAAGCGGATCGCCGAGCTCGACGCCGCGCACGAGGGCCTGGTCTTCGGTCGCCTCGACCTGCTCCCCGAGCTCGACACCGAGCCCCGCTACGTCGGCCGGATCGGCCTGCGCGACGAGCACCGCGACTCGCTCCTCATCGACTGGCGTGCCCCTGCGGCCGCCGTGTTCTACCAGGCCACGGCCGCCGAGCCGCACGACGTCGTACGCCGTCGGGTGCTGCGCTGCGTCGGCGCGAGGGTGACCGGGGTCGAGGACGAGCTGCTCGACCCGGAGGCCCCCGGGGCCGAGACGCTGCCGATCGTGGGCGAGGGCGCCCTGATGGCGCAGCTCTCCCGCGCCCGGGACCGCTCCATGCACTCGATCGTCGCGACCATCCAGGCCGAGCAGGACAAGGCGATCCGCGCACCGGGCAAGGGTGTCGTCGCGATCTCCGGCGGCCCCGGCACCGGCAAGACGGTCGTCGCGCTGCACCGCGCGGCGTACCTCCTCTACACCGACCGCCGCCGCTACGAGCGCGGCGGCGTGCTGGTCGTCGGCCCGAGCGGCGTCTTCATGCGCTACATCGAGCGGGTCCTGCCCTCCCTCGGTGAGACCGCGGTCGCGCTGCGCTCGTTGGGCGAGGTCGTCGACGGCGTCCGTGCGACGCGTCATGACGAGCCGGCGGTCGCCGACGTCAAGGGCTCCGACCGGATGGCCGAGGTGATGCGGCGCACGTCGCGCCAGCAGGCGCCGGGCACCCCGGAGCAGTTCCGCATCTTCTGGCGCGACGACACGATCGTGCTCGACCGGACGATCCTCGGCCGGCTGCGCCGCCAGCTGATGTCGCAGGGGCGCCGCAACCGCCAGCTGCCGCGGGTCGCCCACACGCTGCTCGATGCGATGTGGCGCCAGGTGCGCGGCGAGCGCGGTCGCGACCGGGGGCGGGAGGCGTTCGACGACGAGATGCTCTCCGACGCGCGGTTCGTCGACTTCGCGGTCGCCTGGTGGCCCCCGCTCGACGCACCGCAGGTGCTGGGCTGGCTGCGCGAGCCGGAGTTCCTGGGCCGGGTGGCCGAGGGGCTGCTGGGTCCCGAGGAGCAGCGCCTGCTCGCGAAGTCGTGGAGCGGCGACGGCTCGCTCTCGGTCGAGGACGTCCCGCTGCTCGACGAGCTCCGCTACTCACTCGGCGACGTCCCCGCGAAGACCGAGGACGAGCGCGACCTGGACGACACCCTGTCCCTCGCGGAGGGCGGAGTGGACATGCAGGAGCTGGTGACGGCGTCCGACCGCGAGTACGCCCCCACGGGTCGCGCCTGGACGCCGCCCACGAACCGGATCGAGGACGACCCGTTCGCCCACGTGCTCATTGACGAGGCCCAGGACCTCACGCCGATGCAGTGGCGGATGGTCGCGCGCCGCGGGCGCACCGCGTCCTGGACGATCGTCGGCGACCCGGCGCAGTCCTCGTGGCCCGTCCCCGCCGAGTCGGCCGCCGCCCGGGCCATGGCGCTCGAGGGCAAGGACGTCCACGAGTTCCACCTCTCCACCAACTACCGGAACTCCTCGGAGATCTACGAGTACGCCGCGGCGTACGCCGAGCGGGTCGGCCTGGACGCCGACCTGCCCACCGCGGTCCGCTCGACCGGGGTCGGGCCGAGGGAGGTCACCGGCGTCTCCGACCTCGAGGCCGCCACCCGGGAGGCCGTCGCCGAGATCGCCGGCCAGGTCGCCGGCACCGTGGCCATCGTGGTCCCCGTCGCTCGCCGCTCCGAGGTCAACGCGTGGCTGGCGTCGTGGCCCGAGCGCGCGGACGATGCCGCCGGGGCCCGGGCCGCCGTCAGCTCCTCGGTCACCCCGTCCGGCGAGGACCGGGTCGTCGTGCTCACCGGCCTCGACACCAAGGGCCTGGAGTTCGACGGCATCGTGGTCGTGCGTCCGCAGGAGATCGAGGACGAGTCGCAGACCGGCCGCTCGACGCTGTACGTCGTGCTCACCCGCGCCACCCAGCTGCTCACGACCGTCAGCTGAGCCGGCGCTGGTCAGAAGGGCGGCGGACCGACGACCCGCATCGTCCCCGTCGCCTCAGCGGCCTGCTGGACCCGGGCGAAGTCGACGTCGACCGGGGCTCCGCCCTCGACCGCCGGCTCGCTGGCGTGGCGGTAGAGCGCCTCACCACCACCCGGCGTGTGCAGGCAGAGCAGCCGCGCCCCGGTCTCCGAGCTGACCAGGAAGGCGTGGGGGACGCCGCGCGGGACGAACGCGAGGCCGCCGGCCCGGAGCTCGTGCTGCTCGCCTGCGACGTGGAGCAGGATCGCGCCGTCGAGCACGTAGAAGGTCTCGTCGGACTCGGGGTGGGTGTGCAGCGGGGTCCGCTTGCCGGCCTCGACGGAGTCCTCGAAGAGCAGGAACGCGTCGGCGGTCTCCCGGTCGTGGGCGAGCCAGGTGTGCGTGCCGCCGCCGTAGAACCAGCGCCGTTCGTGCTCCTCGGTGTTCCTCACGACGGTAGTGGTCATGGCGGTCGCCTCCGATCTATATGGGACTCGTGTCCCATGATGAAACTACGATACCGTGATGGTCGTGTCAACGAACCCCGACCCTGACGTCTCGTCTGGTTACGTGGCGGGCGGGCGCAGCCGCCAGAAGCAGCGCACCCGGCTCGCGCTGGTCGCCGCCGCCCGGGACCTGATCGCCCGGGGGAGCGCGTCGCCCACGGTCGCGGACGCGGCGGAAGCCGCCTCGATCTCGCGCACGACCGCCTACCGCTACTTCCCGACCCAGAAGTCCCTGCTCCTCGCCGCGCACCCGGAGGTCGTCGCGACCTCGATGCTGCCGCCCGGCGTGTCCGACGACCCCGCGGAACGCCTCGAGGCCGCGGTCCGCGGCTTCCTCGCGATGGTCCGCGAGACCGAGGCGCAGCAGCGCACGATGCTGCGGCTGTCGCTGGAGCCGGCGCCCGAGGCGCGTGACCTGCCGCTGCGCCAGGGCCGCGCGATCGGCTGGTTCGGCGAGGCCCTCGAGCCGCTCACGGCCCGGCTGGGGGACGACGGCGTACGACGGATCGCCGTGGCCGTGCGCGCGGTGGCCGGCATCGAGTCGCTGGTGTGGCTCACCGACGTGGCCGGGATGAGCGGCGACGAGGCCGTCGACCAGATGGTGTGGTCCGCGATCGCCGTGCTGCGGCGGGCCGTGGCCGAGCTCGAGGCGTGACGGCTGAGCCGCGAGGCTCGCTCTGCCGGCGAGAACTGTGGATCAGGCCTTGTACTCGAACA
>JAOPYB010000291.1 GCA_025964835.1 Nocardioides sp.
TTCAAGCTCTTCGAGAAGAAGTACGACTACGCCGGCAGCCTCTCCGGCGGCCAGCGCAAGCTGCTCGAGATGGCGCGGGCCCTGATGAGCGACCCGAAGATGATCATGCTCGACGAGCCGATGGCCGGCGTGAACCCCGCCCTGACGCAGTCGCTGCTCGGCCACATCCAGTCGCTGCGCGACGAGGGCATGACCGTGCTGTTCGTCGAGCACGATATGCACGTGGTCCGCCACATCTCCGACTGGGTCGCCGTGATGGCCGAGGGGCGTCTCGTCGCCGAGGGACCCGCCGACAGCGTCATGTCGGACACGGCCGTCATCGACGCCTACCTCGGCGCGCACCACGACACCGACCTCGGTGACGACGCGCTGCTCACCGACGAGGCGCTGGAAGAGATCGCCGAGGAAGTCGCCGCCGAGAACGCCGAGCGTGAGGGAGAGACATCGTGACCGCCCAGCCGAGCACCCAGCAGGCCGTCGTCGAGGCCAAGGACATCGTGGCCGGCTACCTGCCCGGCGTGAACATCCTCAACGGCTGCAGCCTGGTCGCCTACCCCGGCGAGATGATCGGCATCATCGGCCCCAACGGTGCCGGAAAGTCGACGCTGCTCAAGGCGATGTTCGGCCTGGTCAAGGTGCACTCCGGGTCCGTGATGCTGGGTGACCAGGACATCACCAACCTGCGCACCAACCGCCTCGTCGAGATGGGCGTGGGCTTCGTGCCCCAGAACAACAACGTCTTCCCGTCGCTCTCGATCGAGGAGAACCTGCGGATGGGGCTGTTCCTGCGCCCCAAGAAGGCCACCGAGCGGCTCGCCGCGATGTGGGACCTGTTCCCGGTCCTCCACGACCGGCGCAACCAGAGCGCGGGTGCCCTGTCCGGTGGTGAGCGGCAGTCGCTCGCCATGGCCCGGGCGCTGATGATGGAGCCCTCCGTGCTGCTGCTCGACGAGCCGTCCGCGGGCCTCTCGCCGGTGCGCCAGGACGAGACCTTCCTGCGCACGCGCCGGATCAACAAGACCGGCGTCTGCGTCGTCATGGTCGAGCAGAACGCCCGCCGCTGCCTGCAGATCTGTGACCGCGGCTACGTGCTCGACCAGGGCCGGGACGCCTACACCGGCACCGGCCGGGAGCTCGCCAACGATCCCAAGGTCATCGAGCTCTACCTCGGCACCCTCGCCGAGGACGTCGATGCGGAGCGCACCGACACGCTCTGATGGTCTCGATACGGTCGCTGCGCGACCTACTCGACCAACGAACAGCGAAGGGGCCCCGGACCTTGCGGTCCGGGGCCCCTCTGCTCGTGCGGTGGAGCCGATCGGGGTTCGATCAGCTCTTGGAGCCCTCCACGGAGTTGGTGAGCTCGTTCTTGTTGTCGGCGTCGTAGGTGTAGATGCCGACGAACGCGGACGACGGGTCGTTCTGGTCGTCGATCGGGCCGATTCCGGAGGGACCGGTGTACTGGATCTCCTTGCCCTCACCGAGGAGAGCGACACAGTCGGAGTACGTCGCGCACTTCTCGCCACCGGTGGCACCGGAGACAGCAGCGAAGTTCTCCTGGATCGTCTGCGAGTCGGTGCCGCCGCCCTTCACTGCCGCGAGGGCAGCGAGGATGGTGGCGTCGTACGACTCGGCGCCGTAGGCGTAGTCCTTGAGGGCTGCGCCCTCTCCGACCTGGGCCCACCCGTTCAGGCGGTCCTTGAACGCCGAGTCCGGGTCGGCGCCCGGGATGGTGCCCTGGGCACCCTCGAGGGTGCCCTTCTCGAAGTCCTTGGTGTAGTCCGCCGTGTTGCCGTCGGACAGGTAGACCTTCGACATGTCCCAACCCTGCGAGGCGAGCTCCGGGATGATCTGCTTGGTCTCGTCGAAGGCGAGCACGACGATGGCGTCGGGCTTGGCCGCGAGTGCGCCGCCGACCTCGGACGAGAACGTCGTCTGGCCGGCCGGGAACTCGTCGCCGTCACCCTTGCCGCCGTACACGACCTCGCCGCCGGCAGCCTCGATGGTCTGCTGGACCGCGTTGCGCAGCCCGGTGCCGTAGGTGTCGTTGAACACCAGGAAGGCGACCTTCTTGTAGCCGTCGGTGGTGATCAGCGTTCCGAGGGCGTTGCCCTGGATGCCGTCCGGCGGAGCGGTGCGGAAGTAGTACGGCGAGTAGCCGCTGAGGTCGACGGCCGTGTTGGCCGGCGAGACCTCGACGATCTTGTTGTCCGCGAAGGTGTCGACCACGTTGAGCGAGACGCTCGAGGAGGCCGCACCGACGACGACGGACGGCTTGCCCGCGACGAGGGTGCCCGCGGAGGACGTCGAGACCGACATGTCGGTCGAGTCGCCCGAGTCCTGGATGTCGTGGCACGCCTTGGTGCCGTCGACACCGCCGGCCGCGTTGATCTCCGAGACGGCGAGTCCGACGCCCGCGATCTCCGGAGGTCCGAGGTAGGCGAGGTTGCCGGTCAACGGCAGGATGCCACCGACCTTGAACGTGTCGGCGCTGGTCTGTCCAGCCTTGCACTTGTCGTTCGTGAAGGTCTCGTTGGCGGGCGCGGTTGAGCCCGACTCCGAGGCGGACGGGGTGTCCGAGGTCGTGTCCGTGGCGCCCGACGAGCTGCTGTCGGACCCACAGGCTGAGAGGGCGAAGCCGAGGATGGCGGTGCCAGCCATCAGCTTCGTCCATGTGGCGGTTTTGGATCGATTCACGGGGTGAACCTTTCTGTCGCGTTGGTGCACTTCACCGCAGCCCGGCCCCGAAGGAAGGGTGCATAGCCCTGTCACCGTAGGACTGGGGGCA
>JAOPYB010000073.1 GCA_025964835.1 Nocardioides sp.
TGGAACCGCGCTTTCACCCTCCCCCCAGGAGTTACACCATGCTCGCTCGACTGCAGAAGTCCATGAAGGAGAAGGACCAGGGCTTCACCCTGATCGAGCTCCTCGTCGTCATCGTGATCATCGGCATCCTCGCCGCGATCGCCATCCCGCTGTTCCTCAACCAGCGCAAGAAGGGCGTCGACGCGTCCATGAAGTCGGACCTGAAGAACGCGGCCACCTCGGTCGAGACCTGGATGACGGACAACCCGACGGTCGTCGTTCCCAACACCTCCGTTGCGGCCAAGACGGCGGGCACTGCCGCCACGCCGCTCGCGGGGTTCACCTCCAGCGACGGCAACGCGGTCCGTGTGGTCGGTGGCGCAACGGTCGGGCTCTACTGCATCGACGTCATCAACGCGGCGTCCAGCGACTCCGCCAAGTACATGCTCTACAAGTCCGACGCCGGTGGGCTCCAGTCCGGCTTCTCGGCCACCGCCTGCCCGTGACCCGTCCCTGAGCCGCCCGTGGGGCGGGCCGCGTCGCGGCCCGCCCCACGACCATTTCGCACCAGCCACCACGAGCCGAGGAGCTGAGCACCATGGAGATCGTCGCCTCCGACGCGGCCGCCGAGCTGGCCCCGAGCGTCGCCCAGGAGACCCTGCGCGAGATGGCCGCGGTGGTCCGCACCCTCTTCGGTGTCGCCCTGCACGGTGCCGCCCTCGAGGCCCCGCCCGCACCGGCCCCGGCGCCCGCCCCCGTGGCTCCTCGGCCGCCGGTCACTCCCCTGGTCCCCCGCCCGGCGACCGACACTCCCGCAACTCTGCCGGTGCCGGGCCTGCCGGTGCCGGCCCCCGCGGCCGCCCTCGCCGTGCCGGGGCTCCCCGACGCCTCGGGCGTGCCCCAGACCATCGCGCTCGACAGGCAGCAGCCCCTCGACCGGCACTCCCTGTCCCTCCTCCAGGAGATCGCCTTCCTCGACGACTGACGAGGACGCTGCACGACCCCATCCACCCAGGCAGGCATCATGACCGCGCGACCGAGACCAGCGACGAGCCGTCGGCTGACGGCGCTCGCGCTCGCGCTCGCACTCGCGCTCACCCTGGGTGCGGCCGCGGTGTCGAACTCCGGGCCAGCGGCTGCCACCGGCGGCGCTCCGGGCACGATCGGCACCCACAGCTCCGCCGACCTCGTCCGCGCGGCGACGGTCCAGCGCACCGTGGACGAGGCCCACGCCGCCTACGAGGTGGCGGGCCAGCGGGTCGCCTCCATCAGCGCCCAGGCCGAACGGCTCGCGGCGACCGCGGAGCATGCCGAGAGGGTCGCGACCGAGCTGCGGACCCGGGTCTCCGTCGAGCACGGGGGCTTCTTCCACGCCGTCGGCGACCTCGTCGACCCCGGCGAGTCCGACCTCGACCTCGCGGCCGAGGCCGCCGAGACCGCCGCACAGGCACGCGAGCTCGCCGGCATGGCCCAGCGGGCGCTGGGCGACGCGATCGCGGCGACCGAGCGGGCGCGGGTGCGTTGGGAGTCCGCCCAGCGCAAGCAGGAGACGATCGAGGCACGGTGGAACGCGCGCCAGCTCGCGGACGCCGCGATCCGCCGCTCGCAGCCCACCGCGGCGTACGACGTGACCGACGCGGCCCAGGACCGCCGCAACCAGCGGGCGCTCCACACGTGGCAGGGCTACCTCCGTCGTCTCGGCTCGCTCGCCGTGGTCCCGCCGGATGCCCACCAGCTGGCCGACCCCGACCGCCTGCCCGTGTCCTTCCAGCCCACGCGCACCGCGCGCGAGGAGATCGTGCCGGGCGTCGCCGAGGTCGCGTCACCGGCGCACGGGCTGGTGACCGTGCTGCCCTCGGAGACGGTGCGCGCGGTGTCCGACGCGTTCCACCGCCTCGGGCTGCCGGAGGTGCCCAGCGGCGCCACCCCGACGACGTACGCGTGCGGCGGCCTCACCGCCAACGCCTGGAGCGCGGCCGGGCTCACGCTCCCCGCCGACGCCGCCGCCCAGTGGGAGGAGCTGCGCCGGGTGCCGCCGGACTCGGTCCAGGTCGGCGACCTGGTCCTTCTCGGCAGCAGGACGACCGGCCTCGAGCGGACCGGGGTGTACGTCGGCGACGGTCGCATGGTCGTCGCCGACACCACGACGGGCTCCGCGGGCGTCGAGCTGCTCCCCGGGAGCGGCGCACTCGGCGTACGACGTCCCACCCTGCCGGCGGCCGGCACCAACCCGGGGCTGCCCGGTGGCGGCGCCTGCGCACCGGTACCGGTCGGCGAGCCGACCGACGGCTCCGGACCGTTGACGGTGCCGGTGGACGCCGATCTCTACCACCTCTCGGCGGGTTTCGGCGACGGCGGACTGCTCTGGTCCACGGGCGAGCACAGCGGCCAGGACTTCGCCGCTCCCGTGGGCGCCCCGGTCGTGGCCGCGGCCTCCGGGGTCGTCACGATCGAGCACCCGGACTGGGCGGGCAACCTGGTCCGCATCGACCACGGTGGCGGCGTCGAGACGTGGTACGCCCACCTGAGCCGGGTCGACGTCGTCGCCGGCCAGACGGTCAGCGCCGGTCAGCAGGTCGGTGCGGTCGGCGCCCTCGGCAACACCACGGGCCCGCACCTCCACTTCGAGGTCAGCCTCGACGGCTCGGCCGTCGACCCGACCGAGGTGCTGGACCTGCCGGAGCACCCGCGGACCGTCTTCGCCAACGGCGAGGCGCCGCCCGAGGCGCTGTGCCCGGCCACCCCGGACGGGAGGCAGCTGCTCCGCTGCGACGCCGCCGTGGCCTACCGACTGCTCGCCGACGCCTTCGAGAGCAGCCTCGGCGCCCCGCTCTGCATCACCGACTCCTATCGTTCGCGCCTCGGCCAGGAGCAGGTCTTCGTGGCCAAGCCGCACCTCGCGGCCGGCCCGGGCACCTCCGTGCACGGCTGGGGCCGCGCGGTGGACCTCTGCGGCGGAGTCGAGCGCTTCGGCTCCACCGAGAACACCTGGCTCCTCGCCCACGCGCAGGCGTTCGGCTGGAACCATCCGGAGTGGGCGGCCGCGGGCGGCAGCCGGCCGGAGCCTTGGCATTTCGAGTACGACGGCTGATCGTGGCCGTTAGGGTGACCCGGCACCTTGGGAACGATCCGACCGGGAGGGACCGTGGACTCGCCCGACAGCTCCGTCGACGTGCTCTGGCGCCGGTTCAAGCAGTCCGGTGACCGCGACGCACGGGACCGACTGGTCCTGCAGTACTCACCACTGGTGAAGTTCGTCGCCGGCCGCGTCCGGTCCGGCCTCCCCGCCGCCGTCGAGCAGGCCGACCTGGTGTCCGACGGCGTGATCGGGCTGATGGACGCGATCGACAAGTTCGAGCCGGAGCGCGGCCTGCAGTTCCAGACCTACGCCGTCTCGAGGATCCGGGGGGCCATGGTCGACGGGCTCCGCGCCTCCGACTGGGTGCCGCGCTCGGTGCGCGAGAAGATCCGCGACATCGAGGCCGCCCAGACCCGCCTCGAGCGGCGCCTCGGCCGGTCCCCGCACGACCCCGAGGTGGCCGCCGAGCTGGGCATCCCGCTCGAGGAGCTGCGCTCGATGTACAGCCAGACCTCGCACACCAGCGTCGTCAGCTTCGAGGGCGCCGCCGTCGGCGAGGAGGACGTCCCGCGCGCGGCGAGCGACCTGCCGGGCGCGGACGACGACATTCCGGAGGGTTTCCTGCGCGCCGTCCGAGAGCTGCCGGAGCGCGACCAGATCGTCGTCGCCCTCTACTACTGGGACCGGCTGACGCTGGCCGAGATCGGTCAGGTGCTGGGCGTGACCGAGTCGCGGATCAGCCAGCTGCACAGCCGCGCGACGCTCACCCTCCGCCGCAAGCTGTCCGACGCCGCGAGCTGAGCGCACAGAGGCTCTGGCAACGCCGCACTGGTTTGCATCCCGTGTCCGGCGGCACACGTGGCGCATGACGTCAGCGACGCTCCATGAGTACCTAGCCGCCCCCTGCCTGCGGCACGAACCGGGCTGACCTGCCAGCCTCCTCGCGCTGACCACTCGGGTGGTCCACACTTCAGGTCCACGCCCATCCGGAAGGTGTCCATGTCGTCAGGTGTCCACCCCTCGTCGGTGCTGCCCCTGCGCGTCAGTCCGCTGAGGGCGCTCGTGGTGCTGCTGACGTTCGCCGTGCTCGTCGTGCACGTGGTGTGGCCCTACGGCCCAGTCGCGGACGCCACCTACCTGGTCGGGGTCTGCGGCGGCGGGTTCCTGGCGTGGGTGGGCGCCCGCCGCCTGCCCGCCGACCGCCGGTTGGTGCCGTACCTGATCGCGGCGGGACTAGCCCTGTCCGCCTTCGGCGACCTGATCTGGCTCTGCTACTCGTGGGGAGGGACCGATCCCGCGGTCTCGATCGCCGACATCCCCTACTTCGCCAGCTATGTCGGGCTCGGCGCAGCCCTCTTCGTCCTCACCCTCGTGCACGACCGCACCGGCCGACACCTCGACTTCGACTCGGTCCTCAACTCGCTGACGATCGTGACCGTGAGCATCCTGGTGCTCTGGAACGTGTCGATCTCGTCGATCGTCGCCGACACCAGCGTCTCGGCGGCGACCCGCACGGTGTGGGCGGCGTACCCCATCGCCGACGCGGTGGTGCTGGCGCTGGTGGTCCGGGCGCTGATGCTCGCCCGCTCGCGCTCCTCGGTCGGGCCGCTGTTCGTGGTCGGCATCGCGTGCTGGCTCGCCTCGGACCTCGGCTACCTGCTGCTGGAGGTCTCCGGCACGGTCTCCGGGCTGCTGGACGACGGCTGGATGCTCGGCGCCGTGCTCATGGGCGCGTCGACGTGGCGCCGCTCCTCGGGCGATGACCCGCTGCGGGCCCCTCGCCCCGTGGTCGAGGAGACCGGAGCCGGCCTCGGCCAGCTCGGCATCGCGATCCTGCCGCTGCTCGTCCCACCGGCGCTTGAGCTCGTCACCGACCTCCAGGGCCGCGAGGGCCACCGCTACGAGGCACCGGTGGGGATGGCGATCCTGCTCGTCCTCGCGTTCCTGCGCACCGCCCGCCTCCTGCACTCCGAGAACGTGGCCCGCGCCGAGGCCCGGACCAGCCGCGACGTCGCGATGGACGCGTCCCGGGCGAAGTCGGCGTTCCTGGCGACGATGAGCCACGAGATCCGCACGCCCATGAACGGCGTCATCGGGCTCACCGGCCTGCTGCTCACGACCGAGCTCGACGACCGCCAGCGGCAGTACGCCCGCGGTGTCGAGGTGGCTGCCGAGTCGCTCATGACGATCATCAACGACATCCTCGACTTCTCGAAGATCGAGGCCGGCAAGCTCCAGCTCGAGATCCTCGACTTCAACCTCCTCCAGGTCGTCGAGGAGGTCACCGAGCTGATGGCGGAGTCCGCGCTGGGCAAGGACCTCGAGCTGCTCGCGTACTGCTCCCCCGAGCTGCCGTTGAGTCTGCGCGGCGACCCGTCCCGGCTGCGGCAGGTGCTGCTCAACCTGGCCTCGAACGCCGTCAAGTTCACCGAGGACGGTGAGGTGGTGCTGAGGGCCCACCTCGAGGACCTCTCGGAGGAGGCGCTGATGGTGCGCTTCGAGATCACCGACACCGGACCGGGCATCGCCGAGGGCGAGCAGCAGCGGCTCTTCGAGCCCTTCTCGCAGGCCGACTCGTCCACGACGAGGCGCTACGGCGGCACCGGGCTCGGACTGGCCATCTGCCGGCAGCTCGTCTCGGCGATGGGCGGCACGCTCGGAGTCACGAGCACGCCCGGGCGCGGCAGCACGTTCTGGTTCACGCTCCCCCTGCAGCTCGCACTGGACCCCACCGTCGCGCCGACCCGCTCCACCGCCGGGCTGGACGGCCTGCGCGTGCTCGTCGTCGACGACAACCAGACGAACCGGCTGATCCTGACCGACCAGCTCAGCGCCTGGGGCATGCGCCCCGACGCGGTGGCCGACGGCGAGTCCGCCCTGCGGGCCCTCGCCGAGGCCGCGCGCACGGACGCGCCGTACTCCCTGGCCCTTCTGGACCTGTGCATGCCCGTCATGGACGGCCTCGACCTCGCCGCGCAGGTCTCGCAGCAGGAGGCCCTCGCCTCGGTCGGACTCGTGCTCCTCACCTCCGGCCCCGACGTCACCGCCGTGGAGGCGAGCGCCGCGGGCATCGCCGCGCGCCTGACCAAGCCGGTCCACCTGTCGAGCCTGCACTCGGTCCTCCAGGAGGTCACGGCGAAGGTCCGCGCGGGCGGTCCCGGGTCCGCGCGGCACCGGGACGGCCAGGCGCCCGGGGGCCGGGGCCACGTGCTCGTGGTCGAGGACAACGAGGTCAACCAGATGGTGGCCGTAGGGATCCTGGAGCACCTCGGCTACACGACCGAGCTGGCGGCGAACGGGCTCGAGGCCCTGACCGCCTTCGGACGCGCCCACTTCTCGGCGGTCCTGATGGACTGTCAGATGCCGGAGATGGACGGCTACGACGCCACCCACGAGATCCGGCTCCTCGAGGGGTCGGAGCGGCGGACCCCGGTGATCGCGATGACCGCGGGCGTCACCCCGGGCGAGCGCCAGCGGTGCCTGTCGGCCGGGATGGACGACTACGTCTCCAAGCCCGTGAACCCCGACGACCTGGAGACGACGCTCGGCCGGTGGCTCCACCCGTCGTCGCCGTAGGACGTGGAGCCAGGTCCTAGTCGTCGGCGTCGCCGCCCTGGGGGTCCGGCAACCAGAAGGCCACGACCGTGCCACCACCGGCCCTGGGCGTGATGGCGAGCTGTCCGCCAGCCAGGGCGGCCCGGTCCCGCATCCCCGAGAGCCCGTGGTGGCCCGGCGGGGACTCCGCGTTCCCGGCCAGCCCGTGCCCGTCGTCGGCGATCTCCACGGCCAGGCCACCGTCCGGCCCGGCGATCGTGATCGTGACCTCCCGCGCCCGGGCGTGCTTGCGGACGTTGATCAGCGCCTCCCGGGCGATCCGGTAGGCGACCGCCCGGGGGCTTCGGCTGGTGGCCGGCTCCGAGGTGGCCTCGACCGTCGCGTGGACGCCCGTGTCCTTGAGGATCTCCGCGGCCGCACGCTCCAGTGCCGGCCCCAGCCCGCCTGCCAGGTCCGGCGCCTCGAGGTCGAAGAGCAGCGCACGCAGCCGGTCGTTGGCCCTGGCCACGCTCTCCTGCACCGATCCGAGGGTGTCGAGGAGCTGGGGGGCGTGCTGCTCGAGCTGTCGTCGCAGCAGGCCGAGCCGGAGGTCGACGGCCGCGAGCGCCTGCACCGGGTCGTCGTGCACGTCACCGGCGATCTGGGCACGCTCCGCCTCCTGCGCGCGCACCAGCCGGGTCAGCAGGGCCTGGCGTTGCTCGGCCAGCTCCCGCATCGCGACGTCCGTCGTGTGCCGCTCGGTGATGTCGCGCTGCACGGTCGCGAGCGCGAAGGGTGCCCCGGTCTCGACGTCGTGCATGAGGAAGCTCGCGATCGCCACCGGGATCGGCGGCCCACCCCGGTGGTCGCGCAGCGCCGACTCGCCCTCCCAGTGGCCGCGCGCGACCAGGGCCGGCTGCTCGACCCGGAGCGAGGCCTCGACGCCCTCAGGGGTCAGGTAGTCGGTGATCGCCGTGTCCCGCACGTCGGCGTCGGCGGCCAGGCCGATGATCGCCCGGCCTGCGGGATTGAGGTACCTGACCCGGCCCTCGAGGTCGGCGATGGCGATGAAGTCGCTGGACGCCTCGACGAGCGCCTGGAACCTGCTCAGGTCCGCGACCGCCGAGCGCAGCGCGCGCTCGGTATGGCGCAGGGCGGTCACGTCCTGCCCGATCCAGGCCGTGCCGAGCAGCGCACCGGACGCCGGGTCGGAGAGCGGGAAGACCTCGGCCCGGACGATGATCGGCCCCTCCGCGACGCCGAGCTCCAGGTCACCGGCCCAACGCCCACCCTCGACGACGGCCCGGCGCATCTCGGCGACGGTGGCGTCGTCGACGTAGGACCGCACGGTCTCCCAGAGGTTCTCGGCACTGAGCGCGATCCCCGATGCCTCGACCCGCGGGTTGACGTACATCGCGTCCCCCCCGACGTGGGCGAGCGCGATCAGGTCGCCGGATGCCTCGGCCAGCGACTTGAACTTCATCAGCTCCGCCACCGCGGCACGCTGCTCCGCGAGGAGGAGGGCGTTGTCGTGGGCGAGGGTGAACCGGTCGGCGACGTCCAGGCCGAAGGCCACGTCGTCCTCGGTGAAGGGCCCGGCTCCGACAGCGCGGCCGAAGTCGAGCAGCCCCAGCGTGCGGCCGCGGGACCGCACCGGCAACCGCAGGCCGTGGCGCAGCCCGAGCGCGGAGACGAGGGCACGGACCTCCTCGGACCGGCCGAGGCCGGTCCGCCCGAGGTGGTCCAGGTCGAAGACGACCGGACCGTCGAGGGCCCCCAGAGACCCGGCGTCCAGCCAGCCCGCCCAGCCACCGGCCTCGGCCACCGAGCGGTCCAGCTGCTCGCGCACGGCCGGGTCCGCGTGCCAGGACACCAGCGGCCGGAGGGCTTCGCCGTCCTGGTCGAGGAGCCAGATGACCCCGATGTCGGCGAAGGTCTCGGTCGCGATGCGGACCCCGATCCTGAGCACCTCGTCCGGCTCGACCACGCCGCGGGACAGCTCGGTGGAGAGGTCCGAGAGCGCCGTGACACGGATCCGTGCGGCCCGGGCGGCCGCCTCGTCGCGTCGTTGGTCGGTCACGTCGGTCGTGACACCGAGCGAACCCGCGAAGCCGCCGTCCTCGTCGTGGAGGGCCTGGAAGTAGGTCCACAGCGACCGTCCCTCGATCTCCTCGCTCACCGTGAACGTCTCCCCTGCGAGGGCCCGGGTGATCGACGCCAGGATGACGGGGTTGTCGCGGTAGACCTCGAAGAGATCGCGACCCACCAGCTCACTGGCCTCGAGACCCAGCTCGTGGAGGCCCTGACCGATCGACATGGTGCAGCGACCGCTGGCGTCCATGCGGAAGATGATCTGGGGGCCGACCCGGGAGAGCTCGGACCCGGGCTCGCCGTTCACGGCCCCGAGGCTACCGCCTTCCGGGGAGCGCCCGCGTGCTCAGCCGACCGCCTCGTCACCGGTGATGAGGTAGCCGTCACCCGACCGCTCGAGGTCGATGCGGCGGACCTCCTGCTCGGTGCCACCGTCGTCGCTCGTGTACGTGAGCGTGACCTCGACCGCGTTTGCGCCGGCCGGCGCGACATCGTCCACCGTGACGGCCGTGATGGTCTGCCAGAACCCGCGGTAGTCGTCGTACGTCGTGGCCGCGCGGTAGCCCTCGGAGAGCATCGACCAGCCGCTCCCGGTGTCGTCGGGGAGCACGCCGTAGTAGGTCTCGACGAAGTCGGCCCGGCTGCCCGTGGAGGCCGGCACCGTTGTGCCCGCAGGGTCGCCGGTCTCCGGGGACGACGGCGTCGACGCCGGGGAGGATCCGGACGAGGACCCCGTGGGCGACGGTCCCGACCCGCTCGAGGGCGTGCGATCCGCCGAGGGGGTCGCCGTCGCACCCGGGGTCCCCCCGCCGCCTGGGTCCAGGACCAGCCAGGCGATCCCCGCCACGAGCGCCAGACCGGCCACGGCCAGCGCGACCGGCAGCAGGCGACGCCGCGGCTCACGGGCCGGCTCGACGGGTGGCTCAGCGTGCGCCGCGGCGGGCGGTTCGGCGGGCGGTTCTGCGGGCGGTTCGG
>JAOPYB010000302.1 GCA_025964835.1 Nocardioides sp.
GGGAGCTGCTCGAGGACCTGGAGAAGTTCACCGACGTCTACCAGTCCCGGATCGGCGACCTGGGCGCGTTCGTGCGCTCGCAGGGTGACGCCCACTTCGACGTGCTCGCCTCCGACGAGCGCCCGGACGTGACCGGCATGATCCACGCCGACGACTTCAACGCGGTGCACAAGCTGCTCGAGCGGTTCTACCGGATCATCCTGATCGACACCGGCAACAACATGCGGGCCGAGAACTGGCTCGCCGCGGCCGACGCCGCCGACCTGCTGGTCGTCACCAGCACGGTGCGCGAGGACACCGGCTACAGCGGCCTGTGGATGCTGGACGCCCTGCAGGACGCCGGCTACCAGAACCTCAAGTACAAGACCGTCACGGTGCTCTCGGACCCGTCCCCCCAGGTGGACAGCAAGCTCGCCCACGACCTGGTGCAGGTCTACGAGCAGCGCACCCGGGGCGTCTACCGGGTGCCGTACGACGCCTCACTGGTCGCGGGCTCCGTCGTGCCCTACGCGCAGCTCTCCCAGAACACCCGGATGCAGTGGCTCAAGGCGTGCGCCGGGATGGCGTCGGCCCTCTGAGGCACCGGCTTCGGTGGCATGGGTAGCGTCGAGGCCATGCGTGCAGTCGTCTACAGCGAGACCGGTCCCTCCTCGGTGCTCAGGGTCGTCGAGCGGGGCGTGCCCGAGCCCGGCGAGGGCGAGGTGCGGGTCCGGCTGGTCCGGTCCGGGGTGAACCCGACCGACTGGAAGTTCCGCGCCGGCATGTCCTCGGAGTACGACGAGGTCATTCCCGGCCAGGACGGGTCGGGCGTCATCGACGCCCTCGGTCCCGGGGTCCACGGCTTCGCGCTGGGCGACCGGGTCTGGCTCGTGCTCGCCCAGCACGGCCGGGCCTTCGGCACCGCGGCCGACCACACGGTGCAGCCCGTCGAGCGGGTCTTCCACCTGCCCGGCGAGGCGTCCTACGACCTCGGGGCCAGCCTGGGCGTCCCCGCCGTCACCGCCCACCGGGCGCTGACGTCGTCCGAGGGCGGCCCCAGCCGCCTGGGTCCCGGTGCGCTGGAGGGCCGGACGGTCCTGGTGGCCGGGGGAGCGGGTGCGGTGGGCAACGCCGCGATCCAGCTGGCCCGCTGGTCGGGCGCGACGGTCGTCACGACGGTCAGCAGCGAGGAGAAGGCGGCCCTCGCGCGGGCGGCCGGCGCCGACCACACGGTGAACTACCGCGAGTCGGACGCGGCCCGGGAGATCCTGACGGTCGCCCCCGACGGCGTCGACATCGCGGTCGAGGTCGCGCCGGCACAGAACAACGCCCTCGACGTCGAGGTGGTGCGCAACCGGGGCACGATCGCGATCTACGCCAACAACGGCGGTGAGCAGTTCACCGTCGACATCCGGCCCACGTTCTCGAAGAACCTGCGCTACCAGTTCCTGCTGCTCTACACGCTCGGCCAGGACCTGGTCGACGCGGCCGCCGAGGACATCTCCGCCGCCGTCGCGGCCGGCGCCCTGCGCGTGGGCGACGACGCGGGGATGCCGCTGCACCACTTCCCGCTCGAGAAGACCGCCGCCGCGCACGACGCCGTCGCGGACGGCGTCGTCGGCAAGGTGCTGCTCGACATCGGCTGAGCCGCCCCGCCCAAACCGCTGGACCCGGGCCGGGTAGCGGGCGAGGCTGGTGCGATGGGTGACAGCTGGGGCCTGGAGGGTCCCCCCGAGGAGGCGTGCTCACGCGTCACGCGTGACCTCGTGCAGGTCAGCGCGGGCTTCGCGTCGTACCTCGACGGGCTGCCCGACCTCCTGACGGCCCGCTTCGACTGCACCCGCCGGACGCTCACCGCCGACGAGGCGGTCTCGACCCGCCGAACCTCTCCACACAGGACGCCTGCGCGATCGCGCCCGCGGCGCCCGGAGCGGCGCTGCTGCTGGTGGCGCGCTCGACGTCCGACGGCGGCGCGACGGTGACGCCCGGCTTCGGCCGGGCCATCCCGGCCGCCCTCCCTTCCTACTACTGCGACGCCTGTGACGAGGACTCCGACTCCCTGGTCGGGCGGGCCCAGGAGTACGTCGACGTGGTCACCGGCGGGCTCAGCGAGTTCCGGCGGCCGTACGTCCCGGACCCGGGCATCGCGCCCCTGGCCGACGGCCCCTGGCTCGAGGAGGGCTACCGACGCGGCCACGGGGCGTCCGCCGGAGCCTCGGCGGACATCCGGGGCGAGCTGTTCGAGGCCGGCTGGGCCCCCTGGACGGCACGTTCCTGAGCCGACCTGTCCGCGGGTCGAGAAGCCGGAGCGCCGGTTGGCAAGGGGACCCGGCTCCGGGCTAGGGTGAGGGCCGTTCGACATCCTTTAACGAGCCGTCCTGTGAGGCGGAGAAGGAGGTCCGGGCTTTTCATGCCTGCGCCCGAAGCTGCACCAGACGACACCACGACCGACACCTCGCCGGAAGCAGGGCTCGAGGGAGGTCGCACCGTCCTCGACGCCCGTGACATCACCCGGGCCCTCACCCGCATCGCGCACGAGATCCTCGAGCGCAACAAGGGCGCCGACGACCTCGTCCTGCTCGGGATCCCCAGCCGTGGGGTCCCGCTCGCGGAGCGGATCGCGGAGCGGATCGCCTCCGTCGAGGGGTACGCCGTCCCCGTCGGCTCGCTCGACGTGACGATGTACCGCGACGACCTGCGGCTCAAGCCCGCGCGGGCCCTGCTGCCGACCCAGATCCCGAGCGGCGGCATCGACGGCAAGACCGTCGTGCTGGTCGACGACGTCCTCTTCTCCGGCCGCACCATCCGGGCCGCCCTCGACGCGCTCAACGACCTCGGCCGGCCCAGGGCCGTGCGGCTCGCGGTGC
>JAOPYB010000327.1 GCA_025964835.1 Nocardioides sp.
GATCGGGTACGGCGCGATGCGCCTCACCGGTCCGCACATCATGGGACCCCCGAAGGACCCCGACGAGGCCCGCCGCGTGCTGCAGCGGGCGATCGAGCTCGGCGTGGACCACATCGACACCAGCGACTACTACGGCCCGTACGTCGCCAACGACCTGATCCGGGAGGCCCTGCACCCCTACCCGTCCGAGCTGGTGCTGGTCACCAAGGTGGGGGCGCGGCGCTCCGACGACGGGGGCTGGCACCCGGCGTTCTCGCCCGACGAGATCAAGTCGGCCGTCCACGACAACCTCGGGCGGCTCGGGGTCGAGCGGCTCGGCGCGGTCAACCTGCGCAAGATGGACGGCTGGGACGGCTCGATGGTCGAGCAGTGGACGGTGCTGGCCGACCTGCGCAGCCAGGGCCTGGTCGCGGACCTCGGGCTCAGCAACGTCACGCCCGCCGACGTCGAGGCGCTCCAGCAGATCGCGCCGGTCGCGTGCGTGCAGAACCACTACAATCTCGTGCACCGCGAGGACGACGACTTCATCGACGCCCTGGCCGAGCAGGGCATCTTCTACGTGCCGTTCTTCCCGCTCGGTGGCTTCACCCCTCTGGACGAGTCTCTCGTCGACGGCGTCGCCGAGAAGCACGGCGCCACCTCGATGCAGGTCGCCCTGGCCTGGCTGCTCCAGCGGTCCCCGAACATCCTGCTGATCCCCGGCACCTCGTCGGTGGCGCACCTCGAGGAGAACCTGGCCGCCGGGAAGCTGGCGCTCGACGCCGACGACCTGACCGCCCTCGACAAGGTCGGCGCCGAGGCCGCTGCCTGACCCGGTCGTGCTGCTGAGAGTGAGTCAGCGGAACAGCGCGCTGTACGCGTTGAGCGCGGGCTGCCCACCGAGGTGGGCATAGAGGACCGTGGAGTCCCTGCCGATCTCGCCGTCCTGGACGAGGTCGATCAGGCCGGCCATCGACTTCCCCTCGTAGACCGGGTCGATGATCACCCCCTCGAGCCGGCCGGTCAGCCGGATCGCCTCGAGCGTCGACTCGACCGGGATGCCGTAGAGGTCGCCGGCCCAGCCCTCGAGCACGGTGATCTCGTCGTCACGCAGGTCGCGGCCCAGCCCGATCAGCTCGGCGGTGCCGCGGGCGATGCGAGCTACCTGGTCGCGGGTCTCCTGGAGCTTGGCGCTCGCGTCGACCCCGATCACCCGGCGCGGGCGGTCCTGCCCGGCGAAGCCGGCGATCATCCCGGCCTGCGTCGACCCGGTGACCGAGCAGACCACGATCGTGTCGAAGAAGACCCCGAGCTCGCGCTCCTGCTGCTCCACCTCGCCGGCCCAGTGGGCGAACCCGAGCCCGCCCAGACGATGGTCGGACGCGCCGGCCGGGATCGCGTACGGCGTACCGCCGCGACGCTCGACGTCCTCGAGCGCCTGCTTCCAGGAGTCCTTGAAGCCGATGCCGAAGCCGGCGGGATCGAGCCGGACCTCGGCACCCATGATCCGACTCAGCATGATGTTGCCGACCCGGTCGTTGAGGCTGTCGGGCCAGTCGACCCAGTTCTCCTGGACCAGCACGCACTTCATGCCGATCTTGGCGGCCGTGGCGGCGACCTGCCGGGTGTGGTTGGACTGGTAGCCGCCGATGCTCACCAGGGTGTCCGCGCCGGAGGCGATCGCGTCGGGGACGAGGTACTCCAGCTTGCGGGTCTTGTTCCCGCCGTAGGCCTGCCCGGAGTTGCAGTCCTCGCGCTTGGCCCAGATCTCGGCGCCGCCCCCGTTCCTGGCGAGGTGCTCGGTGAGCCGGTCGAGCCGGTGCACGGGGCTGGGCCCGAACGTCAGCGGGTAGCGGGGGAAGTCCTCGAGTGCCATGGGTTCCTCAGTTCTCGGTGGTGGTGTCGAGCGTGTGCCAGGTCGTGAAGGCGACCTCGGCCGCCGAGTCCACCTGTCCCGTCTCGCAGAGCTTGATCAGGCGGTCGTGCAGGGCCACCGAGCCGCGGCCGGTGAGCGTGGAGAAGCGCAGCCGCTCGGCCCGGCGCAGCACCGGGGTGAACTGGTCGAGGACCGCTTCGATCGCGCGGTTGCCGGCGACGCGGACCGGCACGCTGTGCAGGTCGTCGTCGGCGGCGAGGGCGGCCTCGACGTCGCCGTCCTTGAGGGCGGCCCGGAAGCGGCGGTTGGCGTCCTTCATGGCCCGGATGTCCTGGCTGGTGAGCTGGGCAACGGCCTCCCGCACCGCGACCTCGTGCATCGCGGCGACCACGTCGCGGGCGTCCCGCACGGCCCGCAGGTCGAGCGTCGTCACGACGGTGGAACGACCGGGGCTCGAGGAGACCAGGCCGGCCTCGCCGAGACGGAGCAGCGCCTCGCGGACCGGTGTGCGGCTGACGCCGAGCCAGTCGGCCAGCTCGAGGTCGCGCAGCTGCTCGCCGGGTGCGAAGGTCCCGTCCACGATCGCGTCCCGGAGCCTGCGGAAGACCTCGTCGCGCAGCAGCGAGCGGTCGAACGCGGGAACCTGGAGCGGAATGGGCATGCGATATATTGCATGTTGCTAGCCTGCGACGTCAAGACCGCCGCCCCTTGTCGCTGTCGCGCCACTGCCGTTGACTCGCACTCATGACATCGATCCCCGCCGCGTGGTCACCGGCCACTCCCCCGACGGGGTGTCGGTCGTCCTCTCCGACGGCCCGGTCCCGGTCAGCCGCCAGCTCCCCGAGGACGGGGGCCTTCCACGAGATCTGGTACACCGCCGGCGCCCCGGCCACGGTCGCCGCCGCCGCGGAGACTCAGCCGACCGAGCGCGAGCTGGCCGTCCCGCCGCCGCCGCGCGGCACGAAGATCCGGATCAACGAGTTCCAGCCCGGCCACCTCAACGCGGCCGGTCTCCAGTCGCCCGTGCACCGCACGGCGTCGGTCGACTACGGCATCGTGCTCGAGGGCGAGGTCACGCTCGTCCTCGACGACTCCGAGGTGACGCTGACCGCCGGCGACGTCGTCGTGCAGCGGGGCACCGACCACGCCTGGGCCAACCGCGGCGACGCCGTCTGCAAGGTCGCGTTCGTCCTCGTCGACGGCGAGTTCGCACCCGAGCTGCTCGACACCCTGCCCGCGGGCGCGGTCGAGGGCCTGATCCACGGCGGCCCGAGGGACTGATCGCTCAGAAGGTGTCGGTCCTGCGCAGCGCGCGCGGCCGGCCGTCGGGGTCGTGCATGAGCAGGTACGGCACCAGCGCGAGCGCCCGGGTGACCCGGCCGAGCTCGGGCGGGCGCATCCGCCGGAGCCGTCCCGGGGGCTTGGGTCCCTGCCGGCCGTCGTCGTACCACTCGTCGAGCCGCGCCGCGCACTCCGCGTAGGCGGCGAACATCCCGGCCGCGTCGACGCAGTCGTCCATCTCGTCGGGCGACCGTTCGAGGTGCTCGGCGGCGAGGGTGAGCCGCAGCCGCCGGGCGTACGACGCGTCGCGGTCGATGACGACGGCCGAGAGCTCGGAGTCGTGGGTCCACGAGCGCCGGTTGAAGTTGTCGGAGCCGATCGTGGACCAGGTGTCGTCGATGACGCAGGCCTTGGCGTGCACGTAGATCGGGGTGCCGGCGCGGTTCTCGATGCCGTAGATCGCCACCCGACCGGGCGCCGCCTGCATCATCTCCAGCATCGCGCGGCGGCGGCCGAGGAGCTCGGGGACCCGGGAGGCGCCCGCCAGGTCGGGAACGAGCGGGACGACGCCGATGACGTGCAGTTCCGGGTGGTCGCGCAGCGCCTCGGTGAAGACGTTGCCGACGTGGTGGCCCCAGAGGTACTGGTCCTCGACGTAGATCAGGTTGCGCGCCCGCTCGACCGCCTTCGTGTAGCCCCGGGCCACGCTCCGCTCGCCGCCGTTGGCGAACGGGTAGTCGCGGTCCAGCCGCAGGTCGGGATAGGTGCGCAGCAGCTGCACGATGTGGGTGCCGCCCTCGGCGGCGGGCGGTGGCGGCGCCTGCTCGGGGAGCGGGTCGGGCGTCAGGTCCATGCCGGTCAGGCGGTCCTTGAACCACCGCAGCGGGCTGCGGCTCAGCGGCGTCGGGTCCTCCCACCGCTCGCGGAAGACGGTCTCGACGTCGTGCACGGCCGGCCCGCTGATGGCGGCCTGGACGTCGTGCCACGGCGGGGTGTCGCCGTACTCCTTGGCCATCCTGAGGGACTGCGGGTCGCCGGCGTGGTCGGCGTCGTCGCGGCGGGAGTGGCAGAGGTCGATGCCGCCGACGTAGGCGATGTCGCGCGTCGGGTCGTCGCGGTGCCGGATGACGACCATCTTCTGGTGGTGCGAGCCGCCCATCCGCACCCGCATGTCGAGCAGCGCCTCGGCGCCGCGCTTCTGGAGCCGCTCGCCGAGGTGCCGGTTCTCCGAGGACGTGAAGCCCGCCGCCTCCGAGTGCGAGCGCCAGACCAGCCCGCGCACGTCGACCCCACGCTCGTCGGCGTCGCACAGCACCTCGCCGACCTCGCTGCCGGGCGCACCCGTCAGCCGCTCGTCGAAGTCGCCCTGCCAGTCGGTGAAGTAGACGAGGTCACCCTCGACGGTCGCCTGGAGGCGCTCGAAGAGCTCGGCGAAGTACGTCGACCCGTGCACCAGCGGGCGCACCAGGTTGCCCTCCGACCAGGCCTGCTCGCCCGGGTGGCCGTCGTCGAGGCGGGTGCAGGGGTTGCCGCGATCGCTCTTGGTCAGCAGCCACGCGGTGGGGTCGTCGGTGTCCGGCACGACCCCACCCTGCCTCACCACGTGCGCGCGGGCGAGTGCCAGGCACCGGTCAGCCGGAGCCCACCGTCGCGGCGACGTAGGGCGTGCGGCCGGCGAGGCGGGTGACGACGATGCCGGTGATCGTCATGGTCAGCGCGATGCCGGCCAGGACGACGAGCTGGAACTGGGCGGCCGTGGCCGGGCTGGCGCCGCCGAAGAGGGCACCGACGAAGGCGCCGGGGAGCGTGACCAACCCGGTCGACTTCGTCTGGTCGAGGGTGGGCAGCAGCGACTCGCGGACGGCCTCGCGACCGATCTCCTCGTGGGCGCGGGCGGGCGTCGCACCCAGGGAGAGCCAGGCCTCGACCTCGTCCTTGCGGGCCCGGGCCCCGCGCAGGAAGTTGCGGCCGGCCAGGGTCGCGGCCGACATCGAGTTGCCGATGATGATGCCCGCGACCGCGACCAGGTAGCGCACCTCGAAGTCGACCAGGCGCAGCGCGAAGATCACCACGAGCGTGACCAGCGCACCGGTGAGCACGCCCAGGGCCGCCGTACGGCGGCCGTGCCAGAGCCCCTTGAGCCGGCCCATCGCGGTCCACGAGGCGGTGCTCAGCATCAGCACCACGAACGCGACGACGGTCCACGGGACGGCGAGGATGCCGCGCAGCAGCAGCGCGACCACGGTCAGCTGGACGACGGCGCGCAGGATCGCCCAGAACGGGAACAGCCCCATCCCGATCCGCGCCCACCGGCCCAGGACCAGGGTGAGCGCGGTCATCGCGAGCAGGCCGGCGCCGAACCCGAGGTAGTGCTGCACGTCGCCGCTCACCCGCGCATTGTGCCCTGCCTGGTCACCGCGGAGCCGGAGGCGTCAGGCCCGGACGGGCACGAGCTGGGGGGCCGGGCCGAGCAGGCCCTCCTGCCGTCCGACGTACGCCGCCAGGGCGATCGTGGCGCCGGCGGCGAGCATGTTGATCGAGAGCGCCGAGATGCTCTTGACCAGGATGAACGTCTGCATCGACGTCGACTGGAGCAGCCACAGCGTCATCGTCGCCTTGCCGAGCCCGAGCAGCGCCCAGAGCACGGTGAGGTTGCGGAACAGCCGACGGATGCGCGGCCGCACGGCCAGCTCGTGGTCCATCGGGTAGAAGTCGCCGGCCAGCCGCGCGACCATCGGCCGCGCGGACACGAGCGACAGCAGGAACGCGGTCGACACGACCCCGTCGCTGATGATCGGCTGGAGGAAGTAGAGCCAGGTGCTGTCGGTCAGCACGGCGAGCACCGTGCGCACGGTCAGCAGCAGCGCGGTGAGGATCAGCAGCCCCGACGTACGCCGTCCGGTCAGCGCACGCCACCCGATGGCGCCGTACGACCAGCCGAGCGCGACCATGATCGCCGTCCACACGCCGGCCAGCGCGAAGGTCGTGTAGAAGAGCGTCGCCGGGATCACGCAGGCGATCAGCAGGCTCAGCGCGACGCGTCGTACGACGGTGCCGAGCCGCGGGCGGTGCGGGTGCGCCTCGCTCGTCGCGACGGAGGGATGTGCAGGGGCGACGGGGGCGTGCGGGGAGGCGGAGATGTCCCCACGGTACGTGGGGTTTCTCAAGTCGTTGCCCGGATCGAGTCCCACGGGTCAGACGTGCCAGACGACGTCGAGCCTTACTCTCGGAGACGCCGCACGGCCTCCCTGCCCCCGACCGCCAGACGTTTGAGTAGCTGCACCATCTCCAGCGAGGCCTCCGGCACCGGGCTCACATGGTCGGCGACGTCGGCGATCGTGGACGGCATGCGCTGAATTCTTGACGTCTCCACGGTGGTCACTGCCTTGAGGTAGGGGGCGAAGACCACCAACGTCTTCCTGTCTTGGAGCGCCGCCGACGGCGCGCAGATCCCGGATGCGCCGGACGCCACCGCCAAGGCACCCAGGTCTTGACAGACCTCGACATCGTCCCGCACGAGCTCGGTCTCCGAGACGCCCAAGGCCCTACGAACATCCGCGTCCGTGAGATCGAGGACGCGGTCCGCAGTCACTCGCACTCGGCCGATCTTGCGGCGCACCTCAAAGGGGGAAGGAAGGGGGTCCAATGTGTGCCGAAGCTGCTCCGCCCATGCTCCGCGAGCAGTGTCAGAGGAATACCAGGCCCCAAGCGTTCCCAGGCGGTGGTAGCGGCCGCTCGTAACGGCCGGATCGGCGCAACCGGTGCAGTCCCTACGGGGTGGTCCCTGATGCCACACCACCATCCGCACAGAGGCCAGGCGAATCTCAGCATCGACGACGCGGCCAGAGACTCGACCCACGAACCTGACCGTGCCGAACAGAGTCAGAGGTAGACCCCTTCGGCGTAGGCATGTGCGGCCTGCAAGACCTGGTCAGTTCCGCCGTCAGCGAGGACTTCGACGGGTCGGCGTCCATCCAGGTAGCGATTCTTGGCCTGCAGCCACTGGGCGATCCCCTTGTTGGTCAGGGAGCCGTCGAGGGCCGTGACGACGTCCCTCAGTGCGGCCAGCCGGTCGTACCGGGGTCGGCGAGGACTCGATCCCACCTTCCAGGAGTACACCGACCGGGGGTCTGTTGACGTGGCCTCGGCGATCACGCTCTGTTCGATGCCGTGACGCTGCAGGCCAATGACGATCTCGCGGGCCTCGACGGCTGTCTTCAAGCGGACCGACTTCGTCCCCGCTGGGACATGCCCCGCCAACCTCTTGCGCGTGGGTTTGGCGGTGACGGGCTTCTGCGCTCTCGCCGGCAACGGTTCCCCTCTCCACTTCCGGTAATACTTCCGGTGACACTTCCGGTCAAGCATCCTGACGAACTTCGTGAGGAACTTCCTAGCATACCAACCTGGGCGTACGCTCCAAAAGCGCCGTTGGGGGCGCCGCGCTCTGCCCGAAGGGTCAGACGTGCCAGACGACGTCGAGCTCGTCGCGCGGGCCGAAGCGCTCGAGGTGCTCCTTGACGACCTGGGCGAAGCGGGCGGCGTCGTCGCCCTCGGCGACGGTGATCTCGACCTCGAGCACGCCCTCGGTCGGCGTGAGCCGGAGCACCTGCCCGGTCTCCCACCGCTGGACGGTCGCCCCGTCCTCCTCGGTCACCGGGCCGCGCTTGCTCCAGTGGCTGACGAGCTGCTTGGCGTAGCGCTCGGGGCGGTCGGTGGCCATGGTTCCGTTGACGGTCGGCAACTGGTTCTCCCTCGTGGTGGTCCTGAGACCGTACCCACCAGCGCTGTGAGCACACCGTGGCCGACGTGGACCCACCACCGTCGTCTGGGCCGGCTCAGGCGGCGTCGAGTGCGTTCTGGAGGGCGGCGTCGAGGGACGGGGAGTCCGCCAGGCTCTGGGGAAGCTTCGAGTCGTCGAGGGTGAGGCCCCTGCCGACGCCACAGAGCGGCCGCCCGGCGTCGACGGCGAGCTCGTGCCCCGGCCAGTGGAAGGTGACCGCGTAGACGTGGACCAGCCCGGTGGGGCTTCCACACGCCGGCGGCCTGCTGTGGGCCATGGCGCCGAGGTCATCGTTGAACGCCGAGACGACGCCGGCCACGACCGCCGGATCGGTGGTCGTGGCGGTCTCCGGCGGTACCTCGGGACCGTCCACGGCCGACCTGACGATGTCGATGCTGGTCACCGTGGCGGGGACCAGGGTCTGGGAGACGCGGTCGTAGCGGGCGGCCAGGGTCGCGTCGGTGCGGATCGCGGTGAGGGCGGGGCCGAGCCGGGCGTAGGAGACCACGACGACGGGAGGCGAGTACGCCTCCGACGCCTCGTCGGTCTCCCAGAAGAGGTCGCCCACGGGCTCGGGCGCGCTCGAGTGCGGACCGGTGAACGCTGAGCCGGTGTTCGCAGGGGTGTGAGCGTCGAACCAGGCGACCAGGTCGTCAGGGGACAGCGGCACCACCCACCAGCTCGTCTGCCCGAGGGAGGGATCCACGGGCCCGTCGAACACCCGCAGCCGGTTCAGGCTCAGGGCCGGGGACGAGTCGGACTTCGTCGATCCGGGCGGCACCGGGATGTTCGCGAGCACCCGCACCGCCTCTGCGACGGCGAGGTCGCGGTTCGACCCCTCCACCATCGGGCTCGGTGCCGCGACCGACGTGGCCCGCGAGGATGCCACGTCGGGCTGGCTGTCCTGCGTGCTGTCGGCGGTGCAGCTGGTCGAGGCAAGGACCATCGTGGCGATCAGCCAGGTCGACGCGAGCCTCATGGGCTGAGTATCCGTCTCCGCACACCCAGTGCGACGGGGATCGCGATGTCGCGGTTCCACCGGAGGACCGGGCACGTGGCTGGAGGTCGCGCGACGGCACGAGCTGAACGACCCCGGACCGCCAAGACCACCGGCCGAGGACGTCAGTCCTCGTCCAGCGCGTGGCTGGCCGCGGCCACCTCGGAGCGGATCCAGCGCAGGTGGACGCCGAGCTGGTCGGTGTCGGCGCCGGCGAGCGCCGCCGTCTCCAGCTCGTAGGCGCTCTGGGAGAGCCGCATCGCGCCGAGCGAGGCGCTGGCCGCCTTCATGCTGTGCCCGACGAGGGCGGCCGTCTCCGCATCTCCGCGGCTGACGGCGTCGTCGAGGCGGGCCAGCTGGGTCTCGCAGTCCTGGCGCCAGACGTCGATGAGTGTTCGCCTGAAGGCACGGCCGCCGTCGTCGAGGTACGACGTGAGCACGTCCAGCACGGCGGGGTCCAGCACCGGCGGCGCCGGCTGGGCCCGCCGGGCCGGTGCGGGCGCCACGTCTGCCTCCACCCGGGCCGGAACGGCCGTCCGGGACGGTTGCACCCGGCGCAGCGCGGCGGCCAGCTCCTCGGCGCGGACCGGCTTGGCCAGGTGGTCGTCCATGCCGGCGGCGAGGCTGGCCTCCACGTCCTCGAACAGCGCGCCCGCCGTCATGGCGACGATCCGCGGCTGGCGGTCCTGCGACAGGTCGGCCCGGATCCGCCGGGTCGCCTCGAGACCGTCCATCTCGGGCATCTGCACGTCCATGAGGACGAGGTCGTAGAACGCGGCGGTGACCGCCTCCAGCGCCTCGAGACCGTTGCTGACGACCACCGGCCGCTGGCCGAGGCGTTCGAGCATCAGGGTGGCGACCTTCTGGTTCACCGTGTTGTCCTCGGCCAGCAGGATGCGCAGCAGGGCGACCGGCTCGACCGGCGCGGGGTCCGCATCGAGCTGGTCGTGGGCACCCAGGGCGCGGGCCACCGTGGCGCGGAGCGCGGCCGCCTTGACCGGCTTGGTCAGGTGCACGAGACCGAGCTCGTCGGCCTCGGCGATCCGCTCCCCCAGCGAGGTGAGCAGGACGAGGGGGACCGCGCCCCAGCCGGGCAGCTCGCGGACACCCCGCGCGAGCCCCACCCCGTCGAGGTCCGGCATGTGCATGTCGAGGATGGCCACGTCGAAGACCCGGCCGGACTCGCGGAGCGCCTCCAGGGCCGCCACGGGGTGGCCGCGGTCGACGACCTCCATGCCCCACGCCTCGAGCTGGCCGCGCAGGATGGTGCGGTTCGTCGCGTTGTCGTCGACGACGAGCGCCGAGCGACCGGGAAGCTCGGCGGGCGCGACCCGCACGCGGTCCTCGACCTCGTGCCCACGCGGCAGCGCGGCGACCAGGGTGAACGTCGAACCCCGGCCGACCTCGCTCTCGACCAGCAGCTCGCCGCCCATCGCCTCGGCCAGGCGCAGGCTGATCGCCAGACCCAGCCCGGTGCCGCCGTACACCCGCGTGGTGCTGCTGTCGACCTGGCTGAAGGAACGGAACAACCGGTCCATCCGGTCGGCCGGGATGCCGACTCCGGTGTCCCGCACGGCGAAGGCGAGCGTCGGCCGCTCGGTGTCGGTCGCGTCGACCACCCGGACGGTGACGACGACCTCACCCGCCGCGGTGAACTTCACGGCGTTGGTCAGCAGGTTGACCAGCACCTGGCGCAGCCGGGTCACGTCGCCCTCCACCACCGGCGGCACGTCCGGGTCGATCTCCACGGCGAGGTCGAGGCCCTGGGCGGCGGCCTGCGCGGCCACGAGGTCGAGCGAGCCCTCCACACAGTCGCGGACCACGAACGGGTAGCGCTCCAGCTCGAGCTCACCGGACTCGATCTTCGAGTAGTCGAGGACGTCGTTGATGATCGTGAGCAGGGCATCGCCGGAGGTGCGCACGGTGTC
>JAOPYB010000410.1 GCA_025964835.1 Nocardioides sp.
CCGACGGCAAGGTCCTCGGGACCGCGACCCCGGCCACCATCCTGGACAACGTTCCGATCTACCCACCGGCGCCCACCGTGCCGGCCATCCTCGACCCGCGCCCGACGTACGTCGACCCGCCGGACACCGGCGCGTCCGCGGGGTCGTCGGGCGACGCGCAGGGTAAGAACGTCCACAAGAACCACAATAGCCCCACCAGCACCTCCAACCACAACCGACGCTGAGACCGGAGACCGCCGTGCGCCCCACCCGCCCGCTGCAGCGAGCCGGCCGTCCCGCGTCGCGTCGACCCCGGGGCAGCCTTCGTGGCGCCCCGCACGTGCGGCTGCGCTTCGGCTTCATCGTGATCGCGATGGTCCTGTCCGTCTTCGGCGCCCGGCTGGTCCAGCTGCAGGGCATCGACCCCAAGTCCTACGCCGCGATGGCGGCCGCGGAGGGCCTGGTGCGGGTCGTGCTCCCCGCCGAGCGGGGCGACATCCTGGACCGCAACGGCGAGCCGATGGCCGACTCGGTCGACGGCCTGATGGTGGTGGCCGACCCGTACATGACGCGTGACAAGGCGCCGGAGCTGGCCAAGTTCCTCTCCTCGCGCCTCGACGTCGACTACTTCGACACCCTCAAGAGGCTCCGCGCCAAGGACAGCCGGTTCGAGTACATCGCCCGCCGGGTCCCGTCGACGAAGGCGACCGACGTCCTGAATGCCGCGAAGGCCGCCGGCTACGAGGGCCTCGCGACCCGCCGCGACCCGGTCCGCGACTACCCGGCCGGCGACGTCGCCGCCAACCTGATCGGCTTCATGGGCACCGACGAGGCGCTCGGCGGCCTCGAGCGCACCTTCGACACGCAGCTCGCCGGCACCGACGGCTCCGCCCGCTACGAGATCGGCGGCGGCAACCGGATCCCGCTCGGCGAGAGCACGATCACGAAGGCCGTCGACGGCCGCGACCTGCACACGACCATCGACCAGGACCTGACCTGGTACACCCAGCGGGTGCTGGCGCAGACCGTCAACAACTCGCGCGCGGAGTCCGGCGTTGCGATCGTGATGGACACCCGGACCGGTGAGCTGCTGGCGCTTGCCGACTACCCGACATTCGACGCGAACGCCCCGCTGGAGTCCCCGAAGGCAGACCTCGGGGCCCGCTCGATGAGCGACGTCTACGAGCCCGGCTCGGTCGAGAAGGTGCTGACGCTGAGCTCGCTGATCGACGCCGGGAAGGTCACCCCGCGCACCAGGCTGGCGGTGCCCGGCGTCCTGAACCGCGAGGACCGCCCGATCCACGACTGGTTCGCGCACGACCTGATCCACCTCACGCTCGCGGGCGTGATCGCGAAGTCCTCCAACATCGGCACCGTGCTCGCGGCCGACAAGTTCGCCCCCGGTGAGCTCTACTCCTACCTGACCAAGTTCGGCCTCGGCCAGAGCACCGACATCGGCGTCCGCGGCGAGACCCCGGGCCTCCTGCCCGACGGCAGCCTGTGGACCCACCAGAACCAGGACCGCATCGCGTTCGGCCAGTCGCTCTCGGTCAACGCCGTCCAGATGGCCGCCGCGGTCAACACGATCGCGAACGGCGGCGTCCGGGTGTCGCCGAGCCTGATCGAGGGCAGCGCCACCACCGACGACGGCACGACGGTCGGCACCGACCAGACCACCAAGAGCCGCGTCGTCAGCACCAGGGCCGCCCGCGACATGGCGCACATGATGGAGGGCGTCGTCGACCCCGACGTCGGCATCGCGCCCGCCGCCGCGGTCCCGGGCTACCGCGTCGCGGGCAAGACCGGCACCGCCCAGCGGGCCGGCATCGACTGCGGGTGCTACGACGGCAGCTTCACGGTCTCGTTCGCCGGCTTCGCCCCCGCCGACGACCCGCGGTTCACGATCTACGTCGTCGTGCAGAACCCCGGCAACGGCGGCGGCGGTGGCTCGGTCGCCGGCCCCGCGTTCTCCAAGATCATGAGCTACGCGCTGCGCCGCTACGCCGTCCCCCCGACGGGCACCCGGCCCGCGCACCTGCCGGTCGAGTGGTGAGCGCGGGCGGTAACCTCGCGGCGTGGTGAGCGACGAGGTCCTGGCGGCGACGCGCCCCCGGAAGCCGGTCCGCACCCCGCTCCCGGAGCTCGCCGCCTGGCTCGCGAGCAACGACGCCGGCTTCGCCGGACGGGGCGACCTGACGGCCGACCGCGAGGTCACCGGCGTTTCCCTCAGCTCGCAGCGGATCCTGCCCGGTGACGTGTACGCCGCCCTGCCGGGCGCCCGCGCGCACGGCATCGAGTTCGCTCCCGCGGCGGTCGCCGCCGGCGCGGTCGCCGTCCTCACCGACCCCGAGGGGGCAGCCGCCGCGGCGGCGATCGACGTACCCCTCCTGGTGGTGGAGACGCCGCGCGCGCTGCTCGGCCGCTTCGCCGCGCGCGTCTACGGCAGCCCGGCCACCTCGCTGCGGATGATCGGAGTCACGGGCACCCAGGGCAAGACCACCACGACCCGGCTGGCGGAGAACGGCCTGCAACGAGCCGGCGTCCCGGCGGCGGTGATCGGCACCGTCGGCACCCGGGTCGCGGGCGTCGACGTCAAGACCGCGCTGACCACTCCCGAGGCGCCCGACCTGCACGGCCTCTTCGCGATGATGCGGGAGCACAGGGTCGCCGCCTGCGCGATGGAGGTCTCCAGCCACGCGCTCGTCATGGGCCGCGTCGACGGCGTCGTCTTCGACGTCGCGGTCTTCCTCAACCTCGGTCGCGACCACCTCGACTTCCACACCGACCTGGAGGACTACTTCCGCGCGAAGGCCTCGCTGTTCACCCCCGCACGCGCCCGGCTGGGCCTGGTCAACGTCGACGACGAGCACGGGCGCCGCCTCCTCGCCGAAGCGACGATCCCGGTGCGGACCTTCTCGCTGACCGGCCGGGACGCCGACTGGCAGGCGGTCGACGTCCAGCTCGAGGCCGGCGGTTCCCGCTTCACCGTGCTCGGGCCGGACGGCATCGCCGTCGACGCCGGCGTCCCGCTCCCGGGCGACTTCAACGTCGCGAACGCGCTCGCCGCGGTCGCCGCCTGTGCCGAGGCGGGCTTCGACACCCGTCGCGTCGCCGCGGGCATCGCCTCCGGCGGTGGTGTCCCGGGACGTCTCGAACGCGTCGACGCCGGCCAGGACTTCGTCGTGGTCGTCGACTACGCCCACAAGCCCGACGCCGTCGAGGCCGCCATCCGCACGCTCCGGCCGCTCACCGGCGGACAGGTGATCGTCGTCCTCGGGGCCGGCGGCGACCGGGACCCGGGCAAGCGGCCGATCATGGGCGAGATCGCCGCCCGGCTCGCCGACGTCCTCGTCGTCACCGACGACAACCCCCGCACCGAGGACCCGGCCGCCATCCGCGCCGCCGTGCTCGCCGGGGCCGCCGGGCCGGCCGAGGTCCTCGAGATCGGTGACCGGCGGTCCGCGATCCGTGAGGCCCTGCGCCGGGCCCGCCCCGGCGACATCGTCGTCGTCGCCGGCAAGGGGCACGAGACCGGCCAGGAGATCGAGGGCGTCGTGCACCCCTTCGACGACCGCCGGGTCGCCCGCGAGGAGCTGGCCGCTCGATGATCTCCATGACCCTGGCCGAGATCGCGACCGTCGTGCGCGGCACGGTCGACGGCGACCCCGATCTCGTCGTCGCCGCCGAGGCGTACGTCGACAGCCGCACGCCGGTGCCGGGCGGGCTCTTCGTCGCCGTGGTGGGCGAGCACGTCGACGGCCACGACTACGTCCACGGCGCGCACGCGGTCCTCGGCACCCGCGCGACCGGTGTCCCGTCAGTGCTGGTCGACGACCCCGTCGTGGCGCTCGGTGTCCTGGCCCGGCACGTCCTCGACACGATCCGCCCCGTCGTGCTGGCGCTGACCGGCTCGCAGGGCAAGACCGGCACCAAGGACTACCTCGCCCAGGTGCTCGCCGCGGACGGCCCGACCGTCGCGACGCTCGGCAACAACAACAACGAGCTCGGGGTCCCGCTCACGGTGCTCCGTGCCGACCGGGCGACGTCGTACCTGGTCGTCGAGATGGGGGCCCGCGGCATCGGGCACATCGGCTACCTGTGCGAGATCGCCCCGCCGCACGTGGCCGCGGTGATCAACGTCGGCACCGCCCACCTCGGCGAGTTCGGCAGCCGGGAGGCCATCGCGGTCGCCAAGGGTGAGATCGTCGAGGCTCTCGGCGCCGACGGGACGGCCGTCCTCAACGCCGACGACGAGCTCACGCTCGCGATGACGACGCGCACCGCGGCGACCCCGCTGACCTTCGGCCGGGACGGGGACGTCACCTGGCGGGGCCTGGAGCTCGACGACCTCGGCCGCGCGTCCTTCGACCTGGGCCACGCGGGCGAGTGGCACGCCGTCCGGCTGGCCCAGTCCGGGGCGCACCAGGTCGCCAACGCGGCCGCCGCAGCAGCCATGGCGCTCGCGGTCGGCCTGCCCCTGGACCGCATCGCCGAGGCGCTCACCGCCGCGCAGCCCGTGTCGCGCTGGCGCATGGAGCTGACCGAGCGCGCCGACGGTCTCGTCGTGGTCAACGACGCCTACAACGCCAACCCTGCCTCCATGGGCGCCGCCATCGAGGCCCTGGTCGCGATCGGTGGCCGCCGCGCGCGGCGCACGGTCGCGGTCCTCGGCGTGATGCTGGAGCTCGGCGACGACGCCGCCGA
>JAOPYB010000415.1 GCA_025964835.1 Nocardioides sp.
TGACGGTGCCGAGCGGGGCGCCGACCTGCTCGGCGATCTCCTCGTAGGACATGCCGTAGACGTCGCGCAGCAGCAGCGGCTCCACGAACTGCGGGTGGTCGCGCTCGATGGTCTCCATCGCCTCGAGGAGGTCGAGGCGGGTGCCGGCGATGACGCTGGTCGTGCGGGGGTCGGGTCGCTCCATCGGGCCGGCCGCGTGCGGGTCGCTGGGCACCGCCTGGTTCTTCATCCGGCGGTAGGTCGTCCGCGCGGAGTTGACGGCGACCACGTGCATCCAGGTGGTGAAGCGGCCCCGGCCACCCCAGGAGCCGATCTTGTTGGCGATGTTGAGCAGCGCCTCCTGGCAGGCGTCCTCGGCGTCGGGGGTGTAGGGAAGGACCCCGCGGCAGACGTTGAGGGCCCGGGGACGGACCTCGCCGAGCAGCAGCTCGAGCGCGTCGCGGTCCCCGTCGCGGGCGCGCCGAGCCAGCTCGTCGATCTCGTCGGGCGTGCGCGCTTCGGCGTACGTCTCCCCAGTCATGGCACAACCCTTCCCCGTTCCCTGCAACCTAGTGCAGGGACGGGGAAGGGCAGGTCACGGTTGTGCTACTTCACCTCGGACCGCAGCACCGACCAGACGCCGACCGCGAGCGGCACGACCAGCCAGATCGCGCCGGTGACGCCGAGCTGGGCCCACTCCTCGCCGTTGAGGGTGCCGTTGAACAGCGCGCCCTGGGTGAAGTTGAAGTCGACCCAAGGCTGCAGGTCGTGGAACCACTGCTGGCCGTTGGCCAGCAGCATGGTCAGCGTCGGGAGCACGAACGAGTAGACGAAGTACGCGACGATCGCGCCGGCCGAGTTGCGGATCAGCACGCCGAGCATGAAGCCGACGAGCAGGCCGAGCACGTTGGCGAGGACGATGTTGCCGACCTCGATCCAGCCGACGTCCCAGACCGTCTCGGTCCCGGAGATCGCCGTGCCCACGAGGTTGCCGAGCGCGCCGATCGCGAACGCCATCAGGATCGACACGACGCCGATGCCGACGGCCACGATCGCCTTCGCGAGGATCACCCGGCTGCGGTGCGGCACGAGCGTGAACGTCGTGAGGCCGCTGCGCTGGCTCCACTCGCCGGTGACCGACAGGATCGCGACCATCGGCAGGATGACGACCATCGGGAAGCCGACGGCGGCCGCGAAGGTGTCGTAGGTGAGCTCGTCGCTGGGGGCGAAGAGCAGGACGGCTCCGGTGGCGACCAGCGCCGCGATGCCGATGCTGGCCAGCAGCCAGAAGCCCGAGCGGGTGTCGAACGACTTGCGCAGCTCGACCGACATGATCCGCCGCAACGGGATCGGGCTGGGGACCGGCCGGGGCCGGGTGGAGTCGCTGGGGCGCTCGGGGGCGGGCGCGAGGGTCATGGTGGTCATGCGACCGCTCCTTCTCGTTGGGTGTCTGCGGTGAGCTCGAGGAACATCTCCTCGAGCCCGGCGCCGTCGGCGGCGCGCAGCTCGGTTAGCGCGATGCCCGCCTGCATGGCGACCTCGCCGACCAGCTCCGGGTCGGCGTCGACGCGCAGGGCGTCGTTGCTGCCGGTGGCCGCGCTGGGCGCGAAGGTCAGGCCGGAGGTGGTGAGCGCCTCGGCCAGGTCCGGCACGTTGCCGGTGCGGACGAACGTGCCCGCGGTGCGCAGCAGCTCGGCCTTGGTGCCCTGGGCCACGATGCGGCCCTGGCCGATGACCACCAGGTCGTCGGCGATGACCTCGATCTCGTGCAGCAGGTGCGAGGAGAGCAGCACGGTGCCGCCCTGGTCCGCGTAGCCGCGCAGCAGGTCGCGCATCCAGCGGATGCCCGCCGGGTCGAGACCGTTGGCCGGCTCGTCGAGGATCAGCACCTCGGGCTCGCCGAGCAGCGCCGTGGCGATGCCGAGCCGCTGGCGCATGCCGAGCGAGTAGTTCTTGACCCGTCGTCCCGCCTCGGTCGGCGTGAGGCTGACCAGGTCGAGCATCTCCTCGACGCGGCTGGCGGGCAGGCCCATCATCCGCTGCGAGACCGTGAGGATCTCGCGGCCGGTCCGGCCCGCGTGCTGGGCGGAGGCGTCCAGCAGGACGCCGACCTCGAGGCCCGGGTTCGGGAGGGCCGAGAACCGGCGGCCGCTGACCTCGGCGATGCCGGAGGTGGCCGGCGTGAGGCCGACCATGATCCGCATCGTCGTGGACTTGCCGGCGCCGTTGGGACCCAGGAAGCCGGTGACCCGGCCCGCCTCGGCCGTGAACGCGACGTCGTCGACGGCCGTGAACGAGCCGTACTTCTTCGTGAGTGCTTCTACCTTGATCATGGGAAGAGCCTCGCGTCCGGAGGCACCCCCGCACATCGGGGAAGCCGCTGACCCGACCCCCGGAAAGGGCCCCTGAGGTTTCTCGGGGTCGACCCCGAGGGCGGGCGACCGGGACGAGCCGTCCGGCTCGCGCATAATGCGTGGGTGTCCATGCCCGCTCGTCTCGGTCGCTACGCCGTGCGTCGGCGCATCGGCTCGGGCGGCTTCGCCACGGTGTGGCTGGCCTACGACGAGCAGCTCGACTCGCCGGTGGCGGTCAAGGTCCTCGCGGACAACTGGACCGAGGACCACCACGTGCGGCAGCGGTTCCTCGAGGAGGGCCGCTACCTGCGCAAGGTCGAGTCGCCGCACGTGGTGTCGGTCTACGACGCCGGCGAGCTCGAGGACGGCCGCCCCTACCTGGTGATGTCGTACGCCGACCAGGGCACCCTGGCCGACCGGCTCGAGGTCGACGGCCTCACCCCACCCCAGGCCATGGAGGTGGTGCGCCAGGTCGGCGCCGGGCTCCAGGCGCTGCACCAGCGCGGGATCCTGCACCGGGACGTGAAGCCGGCCAACGTGCTGTTCCGGACCGTCGACGGCGAGGTCCGGGCGATGGTCGGCGACCTCGGGCTCGGCAAGGCGCTCGACATGTCGTCGCGGCTGACGATGATCGCCGGCACGCCGTCCTTCGTGGCCCCCGAGCAGGCCCTCGGCGAGGCCCTCGACGCCCGCGCCGACCAGTACTCCCTGGCCGCGCTCGCCTACCTGATGCTGACCGGGCGGGCGCCGTACGCCCACGCGTCGCTGGCCGCCGCGGGCGCCCCCGGCCCGCCGCCGTCGCTGTCCACGGAGGAGCGGCCGTTCCCCGAGCAGGTCGGCGACGTCGTACGACGGGGGCTCGCCCCCGCCCGCGAGGACCGGTGGCCGGACGTCTCGTCGTTCGTCGCCGCGCTCGCGGGCGTGCTGGGCGACGCGGCGGCGCCCGCCTCCTCGGAGCCATGGCTGCCGATCGACCCCCAGCTGACCCAGCCCGGCGCGGCCCCGTCGCCGCGGCCGCCGGTGGGCGAGCTGCCCGAGCCGAGTCCGCCGCGTCGTCGCCGGCGCGTCCTGGGCGCCCTGGTGGGCGTGCTGGCGCTGGCCGCGGGCGCGGCCGGCGGCTACTACTACGAGCA
>JAOPYB010000483.1 GCA_025964835.1 Nocardioides sp.
CGTCCTCGAGCGTGGACAACGCGGCCCGGACCAGGTGCGACCCGGCGCCGGTGTGCAGCCGCGCGTAGTCGCCCTGCGCCTCGACGTGGGTGATGTCGGAACGGCTCACGAAGCGGGTCACCCCACCACGCTCGACCGGGATCTGCGCGTCGAGGCTCGCGACGGCACGCTCGCCGCCCTCGACCACGCGGCGCACGGCCTCCGCGAGGCGTTCGGCGCGCACCGGCTTGAGGACGTAGTCGACGGCCTGGAGGTCGAAGGCCTCGACGGCGTGGCCCTCGTGCGCGGTCACGAAGACGATCGGGGGCGGGGTGCGGAAGCGGGCCAGGACCTGGGCGAGCTCGAGCCCGCTCAGCCCGGGCATCTGGATGTCGAGGAACACCACGTCGACGTCGAGCTCCTGCAGGATCCGCAGCCCCTCGGTCGCGGAGTCGCTGGTAAGGACCTCGCCGATCCGCGGGTCCTGCGTGAGCAGGTAGGCCAGCTCGTCGAGCGCGGGCCGTTCGTCGTCGATGACGAGCACCTTGAGTGGGGTGCTCATGCGGGGTCCCTGCGGAGGCGTGAGCGCAGCGAGCGGCTTCGTGGGGTGCTCATGCGTGCACGCCGGGGGCGAACTTGGGGACCCGCACCGTCACCTTGGTGCCGGCGCCGGGAGCGGTCTCGACGACCAGCCCGAACGCGTCGCCGAACGCGTTGCGCAGCCGGCCGTCGACGTTGCCGAGGCCGACCGAGTCGAGGGCGGCGTCGCCCGCGAGGGCGCGGCGGACGCGCTCGGGGTCCTCGCCGGTGCCGTCGTCCTCCACCTCGATCACGCACTCCTGTCCGCGGTCGCGGGCCACGATCCGGATGTGGCCCACACCCTCGGCCGCCTCGAGCCCGTGGCGCACGGCGTTCTCGACGAGCGGCTGGATGCACAGGAAGGGTACGGCGACCGGGAGCACCTCGGGGGCGATCCGCAGCGTCACCTGGAGCCGGTCGCCGAAACGGGCCTGCTCGAGCAGGAGGTAGCGCTCGACCGAGCGGAGCTCCTCGGCCAGCGTCGTGTACTCCCCGTGCGTGCGGAACGAGTAGCGGGTGAAGTCCGCGAACTCGAGCAGCAGGTCGCGGGCGCGGTCGGGGTCGGTGCGGACGAAGCTGGCGATGGCGCCGAGGGAGTTGTAGATGAAGTGCGGGCTGATCTGCGCCCGCAGGGCCCGCACCTCGGCCTCCATGAGCCGGTTGCGGGAGGCGTCGAGCTCGGCGAGCTCGAGCTGGCCCGAGACCCACTGCGCCACCTCGTCGGCGGCGCGGGCGAGCCCGGCCGTGGGGTAGGGCGCGAAGACCTGGAGGGTGCCGACGATCCGCTCGTCGACGACGAGCGTGCTGACGATCGCCGTACGCACGGGGCAGCCGGTCTCGTCGCAGGCGAGGTCGCCGCGGTCGAACATCCGGGTGCTGCCGCGCTCGACGGTCGCGCGGGCCAGGGCGGCGGCCTGGTCCTGGTGGTGCTGGCCGGCACCGTCCCAGGCGAGCAGCCCCTCGATGTCGGTCAGGGCGAGGGCCGGGCTGCCCAGGAGCGCGTGCAGGTGCCGGATGCTGCGCTCGGCGCTGTGCGGCGTCAGTCCCTCACGCAGCGCCGGGGCCGCGAGCGACGCGCTGTGCAGCGCCCGGAACGTCGCCCGGTCCGCCTCGGTGCCGAGATGCGGTCGGCGCCACCGTCGGGTCATGCCGCACAGGACCACACGACCACGCGGGTTGTCGAGCCGGCGGGGCGAGGGTCAGCGGAAGTCGATGAGCAGCATGTCGGTGTCGGTGCCGTCGGAGAGCCCGTGGTTGAGCCCGTCGTCGGTCTCGTCGTCGGTCTCGTCGTCGGGGGCGGCCGGCTCGGTGCTGTCCGCGTCCTCGACTGCCGGCCCGTCCGGGCGCGGGCGGTCGACGACGACCGCGCGGAAGCAGCGGGCCTCGTAGGGCAGCTGCATGCCGTCCATGCCGCGGCCGTAGTCGTCGTACAGCGCGAGGACCTCGGCGAGCTTGGCCGCCCGGGCCTCCTCGTCGAGGACCGCGACGTTGGAGCGCGACAGCACGAGGTCCTGGATCGAGCGGCGGTCGACGGTCTGCCAGAAGCGGAAGAGCTCCTGCTCGACGAACCCGAACAGCGCGGACTGAACGAGCGGGTCGGACGGTTCGCGGAGCTGGTCCTGGGTGCCGATCAGCGCGCCGAGGCGGCGCACCCACGGGATCCGCTCGTCGCGCGAGTTCCACACCAGCGCCAACCTCCCGCCGGGCTTGAGCACCCGGGCGATCTCGGGCAGCGCGCGCTCGAGGTCGAACCAGTGGAAGGCCTGGGCGCAGACCACGACGTCGACGGAGCGGTCGCCGAGCGGAATCTCCTCGGCGGACGCCTCGGAGCGGCGCACGTCGGGCAGCCGGCGCTCGAGGATCGCGAGCATCGCGGGGTCGGGGTCGGTCGCGTGCACGTCGTGCCCCAGGGCGACGAGCTCCGCGGTGAGCTTGCCCGTGCCGCAGCCCAGCTCGAGGACGGTGACCGGCTCGTCGCCGACCAGCCACGCCGCCGCCTCGCGCGGGTACGACGGCCGGCCGCGGTCGTAGGCCTCGGCGACCGGGCCGAAGGATCGCGCCCAGTCGGGGTTGTCGTCACTCATCGATGCTCACGTTACCGGCTCGGTGGCGGCCCGATCGTCAACAGGCACTAGCGTGCGGCCCCATGAGCACGGATCCGCTGGCCTGGCTGACCTCCCTCGAGGGAGTGCCGTCGGCGTACGCTTCGGCCCGGGACGGCATCGACGTGATGCTCCGGGACCGCGGCCTGCGCCGGACCTCCCCCGAGACCACCGCCGAGTCGCTGTTGCGGGGGGCGCACGCGAGCGCGGTGCTGGAGGGTTCCACCAGCTCGCTGGCCGAGGTCCGCGACGGCGGCGGGGACGAGACCGCCCAGGCGGCGCTGCGGGTGTCCACCGAGCTGCTGTCCCTCGCGCCCACCCTGGGCAGGTCGCCCCTGCAGGCGTTCGCGCGCATCCACGCGCTCGCGGGGGCCGGGACCGTGCCCGACGACCGGCTCGGCCGGCCCCGCGACGAGGCGGCCTCGGACCGGCTCCGGGCGCTGGCGGAGCTGTTGACCGCCTCGACCGCGGCGCCGGCGCTGCTCGTCGCCGCCGTC
>JAOPYB010000486.1 GCA_025964835.1 Nocardioides sp.
GCCGAGCTGGCCCGGGTGCTGGTGCCCGGCGGGCGCCTGCTGGCCTCCGTGCCGGCGTACACCTGGGCCTGGACGGACCACGACGTGCGCGCCGGGCACCACCGCCGCTACACGCTGCCGCGCCTGGTCGCCGCCGTCGAGGCCGGTGGCCTCACGGTCCGCCGCGGCACCTACGGCTTCGCGGGCGTCTTCCCGTTCTTCGCGGCCGAGCGGCTGGTGCGCCGGGTGCGGCACCGCGGCGCCCCGGCCGAGCACCGGCTGCCGCGGGTGTCGCCGGTCATGGACCGGATCCTGACCGGGCTGTCGGCCGCCGAGGCGCGCGCGGTGCGCCGCCACGACCTGCCGTTCGGGTCGTCGGTCTTCCTGGTGGCGGAGAAGCCCGCCGGCTGAGGCCGCTCGGGCCGTTCAGGCCGTTCAGGCCGTGAGATCCCGGGTGCCTCGCGACTGCTCGACGAGCAGGAGGGCCAGGGCCGCCGACTCGACGACGAGGAACGTCACACAGGTCCGCTCCAGCGCGGGCGAGCCCGACGCGACGAACCAGACCGCCCCCGGCAACAGCGCGACCGCCCACGACCGGACGAGGGCCAGGGTGCGATCGAGCGCCAGGACGACCAGCGTCACCACGAGGTTCGCGATCGCGAAGGTGCTCCCGACGGCGAGCACGAGGGTGAGCCGCCCCGGCAGGGTCACGTCGGAGCCGAAGACCAGCCTCAGCAGCGGCGGCCCGGCGCTCGCGCCGACCAGCGCCGCACCGGCGGCCGCGAGGAGGGTCGCCACGACGAGCCAACGCCCGACGCGGCGCAGGTCCTGCCGGCGCCCCTCGACCACGAGGTGGGTCAGGCGGCCCGTCAGCTGCGACACCAACCCCAGCGCCAAGGTGTACGGCGCCCGGAACAGCGCCAGCCCGGCGAACAGTGCCGTGACCTGCGCGGCCGAGCCGCCGGCGAGCGCCAGCGCGACCGGGCCGCCGGTGAGGACGGTCTGACCGATCAGCTGGCCGCCGCTCGCGCCACCCAGGAAGGCCCAGGGCGGGGCGGCGTGGGTCGCCGTACGAGCACTCGACAACCGGAATGTGGAGGGCCAGGCCACGGCCGCGACGTACCCGAGCACCAGGCACAGGCCGTAGGCCTCGGGGCTGTCGACGCCCGCAGCCGCCAGCACGACGGCGGCCAGGCACCGGGCACCGTTCTCGGCGACCAGCCCGGCCCCGACCGCGGCGAAGCGCCGTCGGGCCGAGAGCATCCCCCGCACGACACCGGTCGCGGCGGCACCGAGGGTCACCGCGCCCACGAGCAGCGGGAACCAGGCCTCGCCGGTCCGGTCGGTGTGGAAGAGGAGGTCGCGCAGCGCCCAGGCCAGCCCCGTCGCCACGACTGCGGTCCCCGCGCTCAGCAGGGCGACGCCGCGCAGGGCCTCGCGCACCGACCCCTCGCCGTGCGCCACCACGGAGCGGGCGATCCAGTGCTGGAAGGGGAAGGTGAGGGCCGCCCCGGCGAAGGACCAGTAGGCCCAGAGCACCGAGACCGGGGCCGCGGCCGTCGCTCCCAGCGCGCGGGTCACGAGCGCGAAGAACACGTAGGCCAGCAACCCGCTCGACACGGATCCCAACGCCAGCGCCGAGGTGTCGCGCAGCTTCGTCATCGAGACTGGATTGTGCCGCATCCGGGCGCGGCTCCCCGCCGGTCGGCGCGGCACCCACCCCGACTGTCGGTGCCTGCGTCCATGCTCGGTGTCATGGAGATGCTGACGCTGTTCCTCACGCTGGTGGTCGGGCTCGCCCTCGGTGGCGCGCTCGGCCTGCTCTGGTCGCGCACCCGCACGACGTACACCGACGCGGTCGGGCAGGGCCTGGTCGACCAGGCCGAGGTGATGCAGGGCCTCGACCGGCTCCAGGACACGATGCGCGACCTCGAGCACAACCGGGTGGCCTGGCAGGGGCAGTTCAACGAGCAGGTGATCGGCATCCGGCACTCGACCGACACGCTGCGCCGCGAGACCCAGTCGCTCTCGACCGCGCTGCGCAAGCCGCAGGTGCGCGGGCGCTGGGGCGAGCTCCACCTGCGGCGGGCCGTCGAGCTCGCCGGCCTCGTCGACCGCTGCGACTTCTCCGAGCAGGTGCGCCTCGACGACGGCGCCCGGCGGCCCGACCTCGTCGTCAACCTGGTGGGCGGGCGGAAGGTCGTCGTCGACGCCAAGGTGCCGCTCGACGCCTACCTCGACGCCACCTCGACCGACGACGAGGACCAGCACCGGGCGCACCTGGTCCGGCACGCCCGTCAGCTGCGGACCCACGTCGACCTGCTCTCATCCAAGGCCTACTGGCGCTCGCTCGAGGAGTCCCCCGAGTTCGTGGTCCTCTTCGTGCCCGCCGAGTCGTTCCTCGCGGCCGCGCTCGAGACCGACAACGGGCTGATCGAGTACGCCGCCGCCCGGCAGGTCGTGCTCGCCACCCCGACGACCCTGATCGCGCTGCTGCGCACGGTGGCGCACGGCTGGGGCCACGAGGCGCTGGCCGACCAGGCCCGGGAGATCCACCGCCTCGGCCGCGACCTGCACGGCCGGTTGGCCAGCCTCTCCGGCCACCTCGACCAGGTGGGTCGCTCGCTCAATACGGCCGTCGGGCACTACAACCAGGCGGTGGGGTCGCTGGAGTCCCGCGTGCTGGTGTCGGCGCGGCGCTTCAGGGACCTCTCGGTCACCGACGACGAGCTGCCCGCCCCGCGCCAGGTCGAGTCCACGAGCCGTTCCCTCGACGCGGCCGGCGACGGGGCCCCGCACGCGCCCGTCGAGCTGCGCTCGGTCGACCGGCGCGGCGCCCCGGAGGCGGGCCCCGGCGGCAATACCGTGGCCCTGTGAACGGAGTGATGCCGTGAGCCAGACCCGGACTCTCTGGGAGGAAGGGCGCGAGCCTGGCCGTCAGGTCGTCGCGCTCGGGCTGGCGGTCGCCCTCACTGCGGTGACCGTGGACCTCGCCCTGGTCGGCCGGATCAGCCTGTTCTTCGACGTCTGCTTCGTCGCGCTCTGCGTGGGCCTCGCGCTCGTCGTCCGGCCTCTCGACTTCTTCACCGTCGGCGTGCTGCCGCCGATGATCATGGTCGTGGTCTTCACGCTCCTCGGCCTGACCCGTCCCGGCATGATCGCCCACCCCGACGATGGGGTCGTCCAGGCTGTGGTCTCCGGGCTCTCGCGCCACAGTGCCGCCCTCGTCCTCGGCTACGCCCTCTGCCTGACCTGTCTGGCCGTCCGCCAGCGCGTCGGCCGCCGCTGACTCCAGCGCCTCAGGGCCTCAGGGGCGTCACGGACGTCCACGAGATCGGCCCGTCGGTCGGCCACCCTGACGCTGACCCGCCCGAAACTTTCGGGCGGGTCGGCGAGGGGCGGCCTGCGACCGCGTCGTAGAAGGTGCGCAGCGTCTCGAGCTCCCCCGCCTGACGGCGGTGCCAGATCTTGGCGACCAGGTCGCCGCCGAGGTCGACGACCGTGCCCTCCATGCCGGAGCCGAGCACGTCGCCGGGCCGATGGCCCGTATCCCGCAGCAGGTCCGCCCAGCGCGGCGGCAGCTCGGCGACCACCGCTTCCTAGACGCCGAAGCGGTCGGGGTCGCCGGCTCCGCGGCGGACGACCTCGGGGACGTCGTCTGACCAGTCCACGACCGTCGTCGGCTCCGCGGGCGTCTCGCCGGCCTCGACCACCAGGTCGATCTCGTGGTCGAGCTCCTCCTTGATCTCCCAGCCCATCGTGCGGGGCTCGGTCTCGCCGGGCAGGATCAGCGTGCTGGTCAGCAGCGGCTCACCGAGGACGTCGAGAAGCGCGTGCACGAAGGTGTGGTCGGGGATCCGCACGCCGACGGTCTTCTTCTTCGGGTGCATCAGCCGACGCGGCACCTCGCCGGTCGCGGGCAGGATGAACGTGTAGGGACCCGGGGTGGCCGCCTTGATCGCCCGGAACGCCGAGTTGTGGACGTGCACGAACTGGCCGAGCTGGGAGAAGTCGCGGCACATCAGCGTGAAGTGGTGCTTGTCGTCCAGGCCGCGGATCCGGAGGATCCGGTCTCGCCCGTCGCGGTTCCCGAGCTGGCAGCCGAGGGCGTAGCCGGAGTCCGTCGGGTAGGCGATCAGCTCGTCGTCGCGCAACGCCGCCGCCACCTGCTCGAGCAGGCGGGGCTGGGGGTTGTCGGGGTGGATGTCCACGAAGCGAGCCATGAGGATCGAGTCTAGGCGACCCGCCGGATCAGGTCGTCCGGCTCGCGCCCGTCTCCAGGGCGTCGAGGTCGCGCTCGGCGTACAGCCGGTGGTGCCACTCCTCGTTGAGCACGACGAGCAGGCACTGGCGGACCGGGAAGCTGCGCGGCGGCGGCCAGCCGGGCCCCTCGACCGGCTCGGTGTCGGCCGCGAGGGACTCGTCGGTCAGCCCGTCGACCAGGGTGCGCACCGTGGCCATCCGGTCGCGACGCAGCGCCAGCGCCTCGTCGAGCGACGGGCGCACCGCGCGGTCCCGCGGGGTCCCGGGGGTGTCGGGCATGTCGTCCCACGGCAGGTCGAGCGGGTCCCACGGTGCCGGATCGCCGAGCACCGCCCGCCTGATCCACGCGTCGGTGGCGAAGGACAGGTGCCGCAGGGTCTCGATGAACGACCACTCCCCGTCGACGGACTCGTGCAGCTGCTCGGGGGTGAAGCCGCGCGCCCGCTCGACGGTGCCGTCCCAGAGACGCTCGACGACGTCCCACGCCTCCCGGAAGCCTGCGGGGCCGGTCGGGCGCATCGTCACCCGCTCGGGCTGGCGCCGGTCGAGCTCCGCCTCGATCAGGGGCCCCACGTCGACCCCGTTGATCACGACGTCCTGGATCTCGCCGTCGATCCGGACGTCGCAGAGCTCGACCGAGCCCATGACGACGCCGATCATGTCCGCGCCGCGGATCTGGACGCGCGAGAGGTCGACGGAGTGGAACTCCGCGCCGGTGAGGTCGACGCGCTCGAAGCGCGAACCGCTCAGGTCTTCTCCCGTGAAGTCAGCCATGGGCGGACCGTAGTTGCGCCCTCCGACAGTCCACATCCGTACGCCGGCGAATGCGTAGGGTCCTGAGGCATGGACACTCCCCGGCTGGCGCACGTGCGAGTGAACGTCCGGGATCTCGCGGCATCCATCGACTGGTACGAGCGCCTGTTGGGCGTGGCAGCCGAGGGCCACTGGCCGCCGGCCGCGCAGACGTACGTGCACTTCAACGTGGGGGGAGCCCAGTTCGCTCTCGGGCGGTACGAGCCCGCCCCGGCGACCGGCGTCCGACTCAACTTCGAGGTCGACGACGTCGACGCGTGGTGGCAGCGTCTCGGCCACGACAGCGACGTGCTCGAGCCCTTGACGGACACCCCCTACGGCACCCGCAAGTTCACCATCCGTGACCCCGACGGCAACGAGCTGGGCTTCGTACGGGCCTAGGACGCACTCGCCGGGGCCGGGCCGACGTGCGAGCGTAGATTCGCCCGGTGGACATCCGCCCGCTGGACCTCGCCGACCACGACGCGCTGACCGCCGCGTATCTCGTCGAGTGCTCCGCGACCCAGCGCGTCCGGCCGGACTGGGTGCCGCTCGGGCAGGACGCTCGCGTCCTCGGCTGGCGCGCCGAGAACAGGTGGACCACCCAGCTGGTCGGGGCCTGGGAGCTCGGAACACTGGTGGGCTTCGCCTCGTGCATGACCGCCGACGACACCCCGGACACGACGTGGGTCACTGTCTCGGTGGCTCCTGGCTCCCAGGGGCGCGGGGTGGGTTCCACGCTGGCACGGGTGGCCGAGGCCGCCGCCCCGGCGTCCGCGCGAAGGTTCGTGGCCAGCGCCTACCGCCCGTCCCGGGATGCCGTCGACACCCTCCTCCGGCGCTTCGCGCGGCCGCTCGGCTACGCCCTCGCCACAACCGAGACGGTCGTCGAGCTGGACCTGCGGTCCGCGACCCTGCCAGCCCCAGTCGTGGCGGACGGTTACGCGGTCTCGACGCACCTGAACGGCGTACCCGACGAGCTCCGCGAGCAGGTGGGTCGGATCAAGGGTCTCGTGGACGCGGAGGCACCGAGCGGCGACCTGGCTTGGGGTGAGACACCGGTGACGCCCGCCGAGTACGTCAGGGAGATCGAGCTCTGGGTCGCCCAGGGCCGGACCGCCGTCGAGTCGGTCGCCGTGGACGAGCACGGGAGCGTGGCGGCCTGGACCTGTCTCGTCGCCGCCGACGACCCGCGCCGTCCGGCAGGGGTCGAGGGGACCCTCGTCGTCGGGCCGCATCGGGGCCGCGGCCTCGGAGCCGCGGTCAAGCTGGCGTGCCTGCGGAGGACACAGCAGCTCGGCACCGTCAGCCGGGTCAGGACGAGCAGCGACGACCAGAACGTGTGGATGCGCGCGATCAACACCGAGATCGGGTTCGCGCCCATGGAGACCGAGATCATCGTCCGGAAGGCACGGCCGGCCGTCTGAGCGGCCCTCAAGGGCGTTCATTCGTGTCGGGGTCGGTGTCTGATCCAGGTGGGTGGTGGTTGTCCGGGTTTGGGTGGTGGGAGGAACTCGGGTCTGCCGTCGGTGGGGTTGAGGCGGACTTGCCAGGGGGTGTGGTGGATGACCCGGTGGTGGTGACCGCAGAGGAGGACGAGGTTGTCGAGGGCGGTGCTGCCGTTGTAGAGCCAGTGGATGATGTGGTGGGCGTGGCCCATGACCGGGGGTCTGGTGCAGCCGGGGAACGCGCAGTGGACGTCGCGGCAGACCAGGGCCCGCCAGATCGCGGGGGTGACGAGCCGGTGGGTGCGCCCGACGTCGAGGTTTGATTGCCGCGGTGGCGGTGCTCTCGGGCCCACTCGCCCCCGGTGGCCTCCTGCGA
>JAOPYB010000429.1 GCA_025964835.1 Nocardioides sp.
TGGTCGAGGGCTGGGTCGACGAGGTCGTCCACCAGGCCACGGCCGAGCGGATGCCCGCGGCGGCGAAGATGCGCGAGGCAGTACGCCGGCGGCGCGCGGCCGGCGGTCCGGCCGAGCAGACGTTCGCCACCCTGGTCGGGCTTGAGCTGCGCCCGCGCCGGCTCCGCGACGCCTCCACGCTGTGGGGCTCGCTGCGCACCCGCCAGGGCATCGAGGCCCGCGACGGGGTGTGGATGCACCCCGACCTGCTGCCGTCGGCTGCCGACCTCGATGATCCCTTGGGCTTCCGCGAGGACGCATCGGCTCCCGAGTCGATGAGCGACGACGACTTCGACGCCGCCCTGCGCGACCTGCTCGACGGCCCGCCCGACTCGTCGGGCACCGACTCGTCGGGCACCGACTCCGACGGGTGAGCCTGCACGACGACGCCCTGTCGACCCTGGGCTCCTGGGTCGCTCCGACGCGGCACCAGGAGGCGCTCCGGCGGCGGTACGTCGAGCACCTGGCTGCCCATGACGACGGGGCGCACCGCGAGTGCTTCCCCGACCACCTGACGGCCGGGGCGCTCGTCATCGACGAGTCCCTCGACCGGGTGCTGCTCAACCTGCACGGGAAGGCGAGACGCTGGTTCGCCTTCGGCGGCCACTGCGAGCCGGCGGACGCCACCCTGGCCGGCGCGGCCCTGCGCGAGGCCGTCGAGGAGTCCGGGGTCACCGGGCTGCGCTTCGACCGGGTCCCGGCCCACCTCGACGAGCACGCGGTGCCGTTCTGCGACCCGCGCGGCGAGGTCCACCACCTCGACGTGCGCTACGTCGCCCAGGCACCCGCGGACGCCCGGCACGTGCGCAGCGACGAGTCCCTCGACGTGCGGTGGTGGCCGGTCGACGCCCTGCCCGAGCTCGAGCCCGAGATGCACGAGCTGATCGCGATCGCCCGCTCACGCTTCGCGTGACTCGCGGTTTGGTCCCCAACCCCGACATCTGGGCTCCCGGACCTGCGGTTTGTGACCAACGGGCGCAGGGTCGGTGCCCGCGAAGCTACTCGTCGTCGTAGCCGGGCGGCAGCTTCAGGTGCGCGGCCGACGACCAGCCCAGCAGGTAGCCCTTCGCGCGCTCGGCCTGCGGGTAGCGCTCGACCCAGGCCCAGAACTGGGCGTCGTGCCCCGGCTCCAGCAGGTGCGCGAGCTCGTGCACGAGCACGTAGTCGATGACCCACGCCGGCATCCCCTGGAGCCGCGCGGAGAGCCGGATCGTGCGGTCACCCGGAGTGCACGACCCCCAGCGGGACTGCTGGTTCTCGACCCAGCGCACCGAGCCCGGGGTCGCGAGCCCGCCCAGGTAGCGGTCGTTGAGGCCACTCGCGCGCTGCATCAGGTCGTCGTCGGAGGGCTGGCGACGCTTCTCGGACTTCTCCAGGCGCTCGACCATCGTGCGCACCCAGTCGGCCTCCTCCTTGCTGCTGAGGGAGGCCGGAATCAGCACGATGATCCGGTCGCCGTCGCGGTAGGCGGACACGGTACGGCGGCGCCGCTTCGAGCGGCGCACCTCCACCTCCGGCCCGGCTCCCCCTGACATGACAGCAAACTAGCCGTTCGCCCAGCCCAGGAGGCGCTCGCGCGGCCAGGTGTTGACGATGCGGTCGGCGTCGATGCCGGCCAGCTCGGCCCGCTCGCACCCGTAGCCGAGGAAGTCGAGCTGGCCCGGGGCGTGCGCGTCACTGTCGATCGAGAAGAGACACCCGGTGTCGCGGGCGAGCTCCAGCAGCTTGGTGGGCGGGTCGCGGCGCTCGGGACGGGAGTTGATCTCCACGGCGACGTCGTGCTGGGCGCACGCCTCGAAGACGGCCCGCGCATCGAACCGCGAGGACGGTCGCTGCCCACGGTTGCCGGTGACGAGGCGGCCGGTGCAGTGGCCGAGGACGTTCGTCCGGGGGTTGCGGATCGCCCCGACCATCCGCCGGGTCATGGCGTCGGGCTCCATCTTCAGCTTGGAGTGGACGCTCGCGACGCGCAGGTCCAGCCGGGCGAGCAGCTCGTCGGTCTGGTCGAGTCCGCCGTCGTCGAGGATGTCGACCTCAATCCCCTTGAGCAGGGTGAACCCCGCGCCGGCCAGGTGCTCGTTGACCGCGTCGACCACGCCGAGCTGGCGGGTGAGCCGCTCGGCACTGAGGCCGTGCGCGATCGTCAGGCGCGGCGAGTGGTCGGTGAGCACCAGGTAGTCGTGGCCGAGCTCGATCGCGGTGAACGCCATCTCCTCGATCGGCGAGCCGCCGTCGGACCAGTCGGAGTGCGAGTGCAGGTCACCGCGGAGCGCGGCACGCAGGTCGTGGCCGCCGGAGGTCAGGGGCCCGCCGTGCTCGCTCTCGAGCTGCGCCAGCCGCTTCGGGACCAGGCCGCGAACGGCGTCGGCGATCACGCTGGCCGAGCTGGCCCCGATACCCGGCAGGTCGGTCAGCGTGCCGCCCTCGACGGCGGCGGCCACCTCCGCCTCGGGCATCGGCAGGATCGTCGCGGCCGCGCCCCGGAATGCCTTGACCTTGTAGGTGTCCTCGCGCGCCCGCTCCAGCAGGAACGCGATCCGCCGCAGGGCCGCCACCGGGCCGTGGGGGTACTCCTCGCGCTTCGCGCCGTCCGACACGACCCACGCCTCCTGGATTTCTTTTGTCCACACCCCGTCCGGGGCATCCGTGCTGGTCAGGGCAGCGTACGTCGCCCGCCCGGGCGTGTCCTCCACAGCCCTGTCCCGGGTCCGCCCGGGTTCTCCACCGCGAACCGGACTTGTCCACAGGTTGCTCCACAACCCTGTCCACAGGCCGGAGCGGCCGCACGTTGACCTCGTGGCGCGGGCCCTCCTAGCGTGTGCCCCAGATGAGGCCCCCGGCCCGTCGACCGACACTCGCAAGGGGAAGGCAAGTGTCGCGAGGCGAGCCAGGGGCCTCTTCTTCTGTCCTCGTCACCGGCCGGCGAAGACCGGGGCCCGCCGGTCCCGCGCCGCGCGGATGCCCTCCTGCAGGTCCGCGGTCGCGAGCGTGATCGGCTGAGCCATCGCCTCCCACTGCACGCAGGTCTCGAAGTCCGCGTGGCCGCCGTCGGCGAGGGCCACCTTGGTGAGGCGACTCGCGATCGGCGCGGTGGCGGCGATCCCCTCGGCGGTCGCGAGCACCTCGTCGCGGAACTCCGCCGGCTCGATCACCCGGGAGACCAGCCCGAGTCGGAGTGCCTCATCGGCGTCGACGGTGCGGCCGGTGAGCAGCAGGTCGCGGGCGTGGGCCGGGCCGACGACGTTCGGGAGCAGGTAGGTGCCGGCCATGCCCGCGTGCATCCCGAGCTTCACGAACGGCACCCCCAGCCTGGCCCCGGACGCGGCGTACCGGATGTCGCAGGCCAGGGCCAGGCAGAGGCCGGCCCCGATGGCCGGCCCGTTGACGGCCGCGATCGTCGGCACCTCGAGCTTCCGGATCGAGAGCCAGGCCCGGTAGAACGCCATCATCCGGGTGCGCAGGTGGTCGACGGAGGCGTCCGGCTCGCTCGCGATCCACGAGGTGTTGCCACCGGAGCAGAAGGCCGATCCCTCTCCGGTGACCACGACGACGCGCACGGTCCGGTCGGCGGCGAGCTCGTCGATCGCCTCGCTCCAGGCCGCCGTCATCGGGTCGGACATGGCGTTGCGCTGGTCGGGGTTGTCGAGGACGAGCATCGCGACGCCCTCGGACGGGCGCTCGAGGCGGAGGTGCTGGGTGGGTTCAGGCATGGAGCCAACGTACTGAGCCCCGACGCGACGCGCCGTGACCCGATTCACGCGAAACGGTGTGCCTCCTACGCCTGCGCCCAGGAGTGTCGTAGGGTCGAGACGGCTCGGCGGCACCCGTCGCCGGGCTTCCGGCGGGCTTCCCCACATTCCCCGTCGCGACGACCGAAGAAATACCTAGGCAAGGAGGCCGTCATGGCGGAGACCTGGAGCGGCGAGTTCTACTGCGTGAAGTGCAAGGAGAAGCGCGAGGCTGAGGGCGAGGTCAGGGTGAACGACAAGGGCACCCGCATGGCCAAGGCCGTGTGCCCCGTCTGCGGCACGAACCTCAACCGCATCCTCGGCAAGGCGTAGTCGCCCCCACGAGCTCACACGGCGGCGTCGGCCGGTCCTCGGACCGGGCGGCGCCGCCGTTGGCGTCCGCACCCCTGTTTTTGCAGGTCAGGACGAACTCCGGTCGGCCCTGTGGACAACCGTCTAGGACCCGGCCGGCCCTGTGTCAGGGTCCCGGCATGCCCGACCACCCCCGGCTCCAGCGACCCGCCCTGCGTCCAGGCCTCCGGGTCGTCCGCCGCGACGACCGGCACCTCCAGGTCGGGGTGGACCCTCCTCATCGCCTCGTCGTCGAGGACGACCCCGACGTGCGCAGGGTGTTGGGCGACCTCCTCAGCGGCGCCGGCCCGGCGCCGACCACACCGGCCGGCCACCGGGTGCTCGCCCGGCTCCGCGATGCCGGGCTGCTCGTGGAGGCCGGCGAGCTCGACGCCGCCCTCAGCGGCGCCGGCGACCGGGCGGGG
>JAOPYB010000026.1 GCA_025964835.1 Nocardioides sp.
GCGGCGGCCGCGGGCACCGGCGTACGCCTCTCCGACGGGTCGACCAACGTGCTGCCGGTGGGTGACGCGGCCCAGGTGCGGGCCGCCTGGGCCAACCACCTGCGGCTGGTCCGGCGCTCGCTCGAGCGCGGCTACTACCAGGGCTGGGACCTGCATCCCGCCCAAATGCCGACCCGCTACGCCGCCACGTTCGCCTTCTACCGGGGCGGTCTCCCGGCCGCCGCCGAGCGGCTGCGCACCTACGTCGGCCGGCAGAGCTCGGGCATCCTCGACGAGCCGGCCACCGCCCGGGCGCTCGCAGACTTCCTGCTGCGTGGCCTCGACTGCGGGGCGGTCTCGCCCGAGGAGGCCGGACTCGACGCCGGGCGGCTCGCGGCGCTGGCCCACCGCCCCGACCGGAACGGCACCGCAGGAGAGGGAGGCTGAGATGGCGATCGTCCTGGGCCCCAACCAGTACGGCAAGGCAGAGAACCGCGTGGTCCGGATCGTGCGTGACACCCCGCGCCACGAGATCCACGACCTCAACGTCTCGACCGCGCTGCGCGGCGACTTCGCGGCCGCGCACACCGACGGCGACCAGTCGCGGGTGCTCCCCACCGACACCCAGAAGAACACCGCGTTCGCGTTCGCGAAGAAGCACGGGGTGACCTCCCCGGAGGACTACGCCCTGGCCCTCGCCCGTCGCCTGGTCGAGGCCACCCCGGCCGCGACCGGCGCCGCGGTGCTGGTCGAGCAGTACGCCTGGGACCGGATCATGGTCGACGGCACCGGTCACGACCACGCGTTCGTGCGCCGCGGCGGCGAGGTGAGGACGACGGAGGTCGACCTGTCCGCCGAGGCCGCGCACGTTACCTCGGGGCTCAAGGACCTGGTCGTGCTCAAGTCGACCGGCTCGGAGTTCAAGGGCTTCCTCCGCGACGACTACACGACGCTGCCCGAGGCCGACGACCGGATCCTCGCGACCTCGCTCACGGCGCGCTGGCGCTACGCCGACCGCGGCCGGGTCGACTGGAACTCGGCGTACGACGACGTCCGCGCGCTGCTGCTCGCCACCTTCGCCACGACGTACAGCCGGGCCCTGCAGGAGACTCTCTACGCGATGGGACGCACGGTCCTCGAGGCGCACGGGGAGATCGCGGAGATCGCGTTCACCGCCCCCAACAAGCACCACTTCCTGGTCGACCTGGCGCCGTTCGGGCTCGACAACCCGGGCGAGGTCTTCATCGCGGCCGACCGCCCCTACGGCCTGATCGAGGCCACCGTCACCCGGGACGACGACGCATGAGCGACCCCGACGCCCTCGACGACTTCAACGCCATGCCCGAGGCCGAGGCGCGGGCCCGACTGACCACCTGCCTCGACGTGCCCCGCTGGGTCGACACGGTCCTGGCCGGGCGCCCCTACGCCGACACCGGAGCCCTGCGCGCGGTCGCCACGAACGCCGCCGAGCTCGACGGGGAGGAGCTCGAGACGGCTCTCGCCCGGCACCCGCGCATCGGTGAGCGCGCGGGGACGGGGCACGACGCGGCCTTCTCCAGCAGGGAGCAGGCCGGCGTCGACCGGTCCGACGCGGAGGTGGCCCAGCGGCTCGCCGAGGGCAACCGCGCCTACGAGGCACGCTTCGACCGGGTATTCCTGATCCGCGCCGCGGGTCGTGACGCACCCGAGATCCTCGCCGAGCTCGAGCGTCGGCTCGGCAACGACGACGACACCGAGCGCGCCGAGACCACCGACCAGCTGCGGCAGATCGCCCTGCTGAGACTTGCCGACCTGGTTCAAGGAGCGATCCTCTGATGGCGACCCTCAGCACGCACGTCCTCGACACCAGTCGTGGCCGGCCGGCAGCTGGAGTGCGGATCACGCTCCGGTCCGCAGCAGGCGACGACCTAGCCGAGGCCGTGACCGACGCCGACGGCCGGGCGGCCGAGATCGGCGCCGGCGATCTGGCCCCGGGGGAGTACCGGCTGCGCTTCGACACCGGCGCCTACTTCACCGCGCTCGGCACCGACCACTTCTACCCGGCGGTGCTGGTGACCTTCGTCGTGGAGGGTGACGGGCACTTCCACGTGCCGCTGCTGCTCAGCCCGTACGGCTACTCCACCTACCGTGGCAGCTGAGGTCCTCCTTCGGGCGGCCCGCGCGGTCGTCGACGGACAGGAGGTCTCGGTCGCGGTCCGGGTCCGCGACGGCGTCATCACCGCCCTCGAGCCGTACGACGCCCCCGCCGCAGGCGCGGCCGTCGTCGAGCTGGCTGCGGACGAGGTGCTCCTGCCCGGCCTCGTCGACACCCACGTGCACGTGAACGAGCCCGGCCGCACCGAGTGGGAGGGGTTCGCCAGCGCCACCCGCGCCGCGGCGGCCGGCGGCGTGACGACCCTCGTGGACATGCCGCTCAACAGCATCCCGCCGACCACCCGCGTCGCCGCGCTCGAGGAGAAGCGGGCCGTCGCGCGCGACCAGGTGTGGGTCGACGTCGGCTTCTGGGGCGGGGCCGTGCCCGGCAACGTCCCCGACCTCGCGCCGCTGCACCACGCCGGCGTCTTCGGCTTCAAGTGCTTCCTGCTCGACTCCGGCGTCGAGGAGTTCCCCGAGCTGTCGCCGGCCGGCTTCGCCGAGGCGATGACCGAGACCGCGCGGCTGGGTGCGCTGATGATCGTGCACGCCGAGGACGCCGCCATGCTCGAGCCGTGCGCGCACGGCCCGTCGTACGCCGGGTTCCTGGCCAGCCGGCCCGAGGCGGCCGAGGAGCGGGCGATCGGGCTGGTCATCGCCACCGCCCGCAGCACCGGGGGCCGCGCGCACGTCGTGCACCTCAGCGCCGCCGGCGCCGTACCCGCCCTGCGCGACGCCCGGGCGGACGGCGTCGACGTGTCGGTCGAGACCTGTCCGCACTACCTGTTCTTCGACGCCGAGGCGATCCCCGACGGTGCCACCGAGCTCAAGTGCTGCCCGCCGATCCGCGGGGCCGCGAACCGTGACGCGCTGTGGGCCGCGCTCGTGGCCGGCGACATCGACCTCGTGGTCAGCGACCACTCGCCCTGCACCGCGGAGCTGAAGCGGCGCGACACCGGGGACTTCGCCGAGGCCTGGGGCGGCATCGCCTCGCTGCAGCTCGGGCTGTCGGTCGTCTGGACCGCGGCCCGCGGGCGCGGGCTGGGGCTGGCCGACGTCGCCCGCTGGATGGCGTCCGCGCCCGCCCGCCGGGTGGGCCTGGCCGGCAAGGGCGAGATCGCGGTCGGTGCCGACGCCGACCTGTGCGTGTTCGCGCCCGACGAGCGGTTCGTCGTCGACCCGGCCCGGCTCCACCACAAGAACGCGGTCTCGGCCTACGGCGGGCGTACGCTCACCGGCACGGTCCGCCAGACCTGGCTGCGCGGCGTGCCGATCGACCTGGACGCCGCCCCGCGCGGGCGGCTGCTGAGGAGGGACCGGAGATGAGCTACTGGGTGCCGCAGGGCGGCCTGCCCGCACAGACCGAGCTGACCACCGACCGCGCAGTCTTCACCGACGCGTACGCCGTCCTGCCGCGCGGGACGATGCGCGACATCGTGACCAGCCGGCTGCCGTTCTGGGACGACACCAGGCTGTGGGTGATCGCGCGCCCGCTCTCGGGATTCGCGGAGACGTTCTCCTGGTACGTCGTCGAGGTCGCCCCCGGTGGTGGGTCCGAGCGGCCCGAGGGGGACCCGGAGGCGGAGGCGGTGCTGTTCGTCGTCGGTGGCGGCGCGACCCTGACGGTCGACGGTAGCGAGCACGAGCTCGAGCCCGGCAGCTACGCGTTCCTCCCGCCCGGCACAGCCTGGTCGCTGCGCAACGGCCGCGACGAGAACGCCACCTTCCACTGGATCCGCAAGGCCTACGAGCCGGTCGACGGGATCGACGTACCCGCACCCTTCGTGACCCACGAGCGGGAGGTCGCGGCGGAGCCGATGCCCGGCACGGACGGCGCCTGGGGGACCCAGCGCTTCGTGGACCCGCTCGACGTCCGCCACGACCTGCACGTCAACATCGTCACCTTCGAGCCCGGCGGTGCGATTCCCTTCCCCGAGACGCACGTGATGGAGCACGGCCTCTATGTCCTCGAGGGCAAGGCGGTCTACCTGCTCAACAAGGACTGGGTCGAGGTGCAGGAGGGCGACTTCATGTGGCTGCGCGCCTTCTGCCCGCAGGCCTGCTATGCAGGTGGCCCGGGTCGGTTCAGGTACCTGCTCTACAAGGACGTCAACCGGCATCCGCGTCTGTCGCTGTGAACGAGGACGGCGTACTCGAGAGGTCGGCAGGCGGCTGTGCACCTGGCGGGACTTTATAAAGCTGCGGCGCTCACCAAGGGATTATTGACACTCTCTCTTGGCCAGTTCTAGAGTCGTTTGATTCCGGTTCACTCGGGGCCGGATGTGGTAGTTGGAGCTGCCACGATCAGACGAGATTCTACACTTGACCCGGACAATCTCAGCCGCAGGGGACTTTTCGCACTTGCGGCAGCCGGATCCTTCGTTAACCTCGCGAGACCCGTGATGGCGCGGGCCGGCGATCCACAGCTACGCACTGAGGCAACACAGTTGCAAGAAGCCGTGGCGCGCCGCCTCCAGTCGCGGGTTCGTGCCTCCCAGCCAGGTCAGTCAGGAAGTGTGTCGGGGGCCTCGAGCCGGGTGTCCCGTTATGAGCGTGACCGCTCTTCTTATATGGCGGCCCTTGGTCAACGCTTTGATTGGCAGGGTCAAATCCGCGGATATTCCACGCGTATCGACTCGTTCGAATTAGCGGAGAATGATGACTCACATGCTGGTGCGGTTATATGCGGTCTTGCGGATCCAATGGCTGCCAAGCCCGCGAAGGTAGAACCGATCTATGCCAAGGCCCGTGCTTCCGAGCCTGCCAAGTACGGGTTGGGAGAAGGTGATCAGGAGGTCCTCTCCGCGGCCGGTGTCTGGCACGAGACGAGACTCGAGCCCTACTCTGGAGGATGGAGCGTCGCATTCGATGCGCATAGGGAGCCGACCCTATTCGGAGAGTCTCCAGATGCAGGGACCTCAGACTTCATCACAGCAGCGACGCAGTTCGATCTGCGGCAAGCTCCGGGTCCCGAGCCGGCAGCAAATTCCTTCGCGCAGCCTGCAGGTGAGCTGGCTCCGCCTGTGTACACCTATGATTATGCTGGAGCAGCCACCTACGCCGAAAACCATCAGAAGCCCGACGCCAACTGGTACCAGTATGCGGGGAGTCAGTGCGGATATGCTGGACGGTATCGGGGAAACGACGTTCAACGGTACAGCAACTGGAACCTGAGAAAATGGGTCATTAATCAGGGACGCGGCGTCGACAAAGCTGGCATCAGTGGGTTGGGGAAAGGGGATATAGTCAACTTTGACTGGAATCAGAATGGTACGTTCGGACACGTTTCCATCGTAACCAATGCTGCCAACAACCTCGTTACATGTCATAACACCGATCTGCACAAGCAGCTATGGCAACTCGGAGACTCGAACGCAGACCACAAATTTACGAGCGTCTCCACCTACTATGAGGCGTGACCCCCCCGAGCGAAGACGCATGCGCTTCCCTCGCGCCGCTGGCGAGGTCCGCTTGAGCATTTGCATGGACCGATCGAGCATCGCGCGAACAATCACACTCTGGTTCCTAGTGCTGCTCCTGAGCAGCGCCTGCAGTTCTGGCGCACCTTCTAGGCGGAGCCAGCCACACCACACCCCTACCTCGTCGTCGTCAACCCCTTCGTCGCGACCTGTCCCAACGAGCGCCCGAGCCTCGGCGCTCGTCTATCAATTGGAGCATGATCCATCGGTCCGCTTTGCGATGCTCGGCCGGCACTACCTTCTCGGCCCGTTCCAGTGCGGAATCGACATTTTCGGTCGGTCGTCGGACGGCTCACGGCTCTACGCCTGGGTTCTGTGCGCTGATCGGCGCACGGGGCCCCATGCGAAGGACCTCAGTGGCGGCCGGTTGCCGGGGGTCCTTACGGTCTCCGGTTCCGGGGCTTTCACGAAACTTGAGCAGGCCGAGTTCCCGCGCATCGACCACCGCTCGGCCGACATTCGGCGGCTCTTCCCCCGAGACGTGCGCGGGATGGCTTGGGAGTGTGGTCCGTGCGACCCGCGACCGAGCCTGCACGAGATGCTCGCCCGGGCTCGCGACACCTAGTTGCAGCGTGATCCGGTCGGTTCGAGTCAGCATGCTCGGCCGTCGCCAGTTGCTGGGCACTTTCCCGAGCGGCTTACAGATCTTCGGTCGCTCTGCGACCGGGACCCAGCTCTACGCCTGGGTGCTGTGTCTAGACTTCGCACGGGCCGGAAGGCGAAGATCATGAGCGGCGGCCGATTGGCCGGAGTCCTCACCATTACTGGCCTGGCCGAAGACGAGGTTGCTACGTCGGGTTTCCGAGCAACAGCCGACGGACCGCCGACATCAGGTGGTTGTTCCCGCCCGAGGTACGTCGCTTCGCCTGGACGTGCGGCCCCTGCGACCCGCACCCGGGCCTGGTCGAGATGCTCGACCAGGCGCGCACCCTGCCGGCCAACTGAGCCCACCGGCGCATCGCGCCTTCCTCAACCAGCGGTTGGGCCTGGCTGTGGGGGTGGTTTCGAGACAGGCGCTGAGCGCGCCTTCCTCAATCACCGGTTCGTCGCCTCCTGACGGACGTGACCCAGGTCACGTAGACTCGAGCGCGGCGGGTCGTCGTTCTGCATGGACAACCGGCGGCCCGCGTCTCCCGAACCATGCAACCGCACTCGCGACGCGAGGGAGACCCATGTCGGAGCCCCGGATCATCGTCAACGGGCAGAGCCGGGCGCTGGCCGGCGTGCCCGCCCACACCAACCTCCTCGACTTCGTGCGCGACCTCGGTCTCACGGGAGCCAAAGAGGGCTGCGCCGAGGGGGAGTGCGGCGCGTGCGCGGTGCTGGTAGCCCGGCCCGCCGGCGACGGGAGCCGCTGGACCCCGGTCAACTCCTGTCTGGTCCCCGCCGCAGCGCTCGACGGCCAGGAGGTCGTCACCGCCGAGGGGCTCTACAACCCGGGGGGCATCTCGGGAGGCATCTCGGGGGCTGACCCCGGCCACCTGCACCCGGTCCAGCACGAGATGGCGGTGCGCGGGGGCTCGCAGTGCGGCTACTGCACGCCCGGCTTCGTCTGCTCGATGGCCGCCGAGTACTACCGGCCGGAGCGCACCGCCGACGACGAGCCGGACGCCGAGCACGGGCCGAACGGCTTCGACCTGCACGCGATGGGCGGCAATCTCTGCCGCTGCACCGGCTACCGACCGATCCGGGATGCCGCGTGGGCGCTGACCACTCCGCCCGCGCACGACCCGTTCGCCCTGCGCCAGGGTGAGCCGGCGCCCGCGGCCGCGAGCACCCGGATGGAGGGCTTCGCCCGGCCCGCCGACCTGGCCGAAGCCCTCGAGCTGCTCCGCGAGCGCCCCGACGCCACCGTCGTCGCCGGCGCCACCGACTTCGGCGTCGAGGTCAACCTGCGCGGTCGCCGTGCGGCGTACGTCGTGGCCGTCGACCGGCTGCCCGAGCTGCGGACGCTCTCCCCGGGGTCCGGGGCGATCGAGATCGGCGCCGCGCTCACCCTGAGCGAGGTGGAGACCGCACTCGCCGGGTCCGTCCCGCTGCTCGACGAGGTCTGGCCGCAGTTCGCGTCCCGCCTGATCCGCAACGGCGCCACGATCGGCGGCAACATCGGGACCGCCTCACCGATCGGCGACCTGCCGCCGGCGCTCCTCGCCCTGGAGGCGACGGTCGTGCTGACCTCGGCCGACGGCGACCGCGAGGTGCCGCTGGTCGACTACTTCACCGGCTACCGCGAGACCGTCCGGCGTCCGGACGAGCTGATCCGCTCGGTGCGGATCCCGCAGCCGCTGCCGGGGCTCACGGCCTTCCACAAGATCGCCAAGAGGCGGTACGACGACATCTCCAGCGTCGCGGTCGGCTTCGGCCTCGACGTGGTCGACGGCACCGTCACCCGGGCCCGGATCGGGCTGGGCGGGGTCGCGGCGACGCCGATCCGGGCACGCGCGACCGAGGCCGCGCTCGAGGGGCAGCCCTGGCGCCGCGAGACGATCGAGGCCGCGGCCGGGGTGCTGGCCGGCGAGGGCACCCCGATCGACGACCAGCGGGCCAGCGCGGCGTACCGCTCCGCCATGCTCGGCAACGCCCTGAGGAAGCTCTGGGCGCAGACGGCGGAGCGGGAGGTCGCCCGATGAGCCACCTGTCGCAGCGTCCGGACAACCCGGCGGTCGGGCAGGCCGTGCCGCACGAGAGTGCGGCCCTGCACGTCACCGGCCGCGCCCTCTACACCGACGACCTGGTGTTCCGCACCCGCGACGTCCTGCACGCCCACCCGGTCTGCGCACCGCACGCCCATGCCCGCGTGACCCGACTCGACCCCGCGCCGGCGCTCGAGGTGGCGGGCGTGGTGCGGGTGCTCACCGCCGCCGACGTCCCCGGCGTCAACGACGCCGGCGTGAAGCAGGACGAGCCGCTCTTCCCCGACGAGGTGATGTTCGTCGGCCACGCGGTCTGCTGGGTGCTGGGCGAGACCCTCGAGGCGGCCCGGCTCGGTGCCGCATCGGTCGAGGTCGACTACGAGCCGCTGCCGGCGGTCGTGTCGCTCACCGAGGCGATCGAGCAGGGCAGCTACCAGGGCGGCCAGCCGGTCATCACCCGTGGCGACGTCGAGGGTGGCCTGTCCGGCGCGGCGCACGTCTTCAGCGGGGTCACCGAGATGGCCGGGCAGGAGCACTTCTACCTCGAGACGCACGCGTCGCTGGCGCTGGTCGACGAGGGCGGCCAGGTGTTCGTGCAGAGCAGCACCCAGCACCCCTCGGAGACGCAGGAGATCGTCGCCCACGTGCTCGGGCTCCACAACCACGACGTCACCGTGCAGTGCCTGCGGATGGGCGGCGGCTTCGGGGGCAAGGAGATGCAGCCGCACGGGTTCGCCGCCGTCGCCGCCCTCGGCGCGGTCCTCACCGGGCGACCGGTCCGCGTGCGGCTCAGCCGCACCCACGACATGACGATGACCGGCAAGCGGCACGGCTTCCACGCCCAGTGGCGGGTCGGCTTCGACGCCGACGGCCGCCTGCAGGCGCTGGAGGCCACGCTCACGTCCGACGGCGGCTGGAGCCTGGACCTCAGCGAGCCGGTGCTGGCGCGGGCGCTGTGCCACGTCGACAACGCCTACTGGATCCCGCACGTCCGGCTCCACGGCCGGGTCGCCCGCACCCACAAGACCTCGCAGACCGCCTTCCGCGGGTTCGGCGGACCCCAGGGGATGCTCGTGATCGAGGACATCCTCGGCCGGTGCGCACCGCTGCTGGGCATCGACCCGATCGACCTGCGACGCCGCAACTTCTACGTCGACGGCCAGGCCACGCCGTACGGCCAGCCGGTGCGGCACCCCGAACGTGTCGCCGCCGCCTGGGACCAGGTCCTCGAGACCGGCCGGATCGCCGAGCGGCAGGCCGAGGTCGCGGCGTACAACACGGCCCACGAGCACAGCAAGCGCGGGCTGGCCGTGACGCCGGTGAAGTTCGGGATCTCCTTCAACTTCACGGCCTTCAACCAGGCCGGGGCGCTCGTGCACGTCTACAAGGACGGCTCGGTGCTGATCAACCACGGCGGGACCGAGATGGGGCAGGGTCTGCACACCAAGATGCTCCAGGTCGCCGCGACCACCCTCGGCATCCCGCTCGAGCGGGTCCGGCTCGCCCCCACCCGCACCGACAAGGTCCCCAACACCTCGGCCACCGCGGCGAGCTCCGGAGCCGACCTCAACGGCGGCGCGGTCAAGGATGCCTGCGAGCAGATCAAGGACCGGCTCACCGAGTTCGCCGCCGGTCGTGAGCTGGCGTGGGAGGAACTGGTCCGCGAGGCCTACTTCAGCCGGGTCCAGCTCTGGGCGGCCGGCTTCTACCGGACCGAGGGCATCCACTGGGACTCCACGACCATGCGAGGCCACCCGTTCAAGTACTTCGCGTACGGCGTGGCTGCGGCCGAGGTGGAGGTCGACGGGTTCACCGGCGCCTACCGCACCAGGCGGGTCGACCTCGTCCACGACGTCGGTGACAGCCTGTCCCCGCTGGTCGACCTCGGCCAGATCGAGGGCGGCTTCGTGCAGGGTGTCGGCTGGCTGACGCTGGAGGACCTGCGCTGGGACGAGTCCGACGGTCCCGGCCGCGGCCGGCTCGCCACCCAGTCCGCCAGCACCTACAAGCTGCCGAGCTTCAGCGAGCTGCCCGCCGAGCTCAACGTCGCGCTGCTCGATCGAGCTCACGAGGACGGCGTCGTCTACGGGTCGAAGGCCGTCGGCGAACCACCCCTGATGCTGGCCTTCTCGGTGCGCGAGGCGCTGCGCCAGGCGGCGGCGGCGTTCGGCCCGGTCGGCACCAGCGTCGACCTGGCATCCCCGGCCACTCCGGAGGCCGTCTTCTGGGCGGTCGAGCGTGCCCGCAGCCCCGGTCAGGACCAGCTCGTCGAGGGGCTGCCCGGACTGGTGCCGGACCGCCCCGACCCCGCGGCCCCAGCCCTGCACCCCCGCTCGGAGCAGCTGGCCCACGACCCGGTGGAGGCCTGACGTGCACTGGGTTGCCGCCGTCGAGCGGCTGCGGCGAGAGCGACGGGCCGGCGTGCTGGTCACGGTCGCGGAGGTCCGGGGGCACGCGCCGCGGGACCCCGGCGCCAAGATGGTCGTCGCCTCGGACCGGACGTGGGGGAGCATCGGCGGCGGCAACCTCGAGGAGACGGCCGTCAGCCGGGCCCGGATGCTGCTCGGGCAGCGCGCCGCGGCGCCCGAACAGCTCACGCTCGGCCTCACCGACAAGGCCCGCGCGGACCACGGGCGTCAGTGCTGCGGCGGTGAGGTGACGGTGCTGCTCGAGCCGCTGCCCGTCGTCCCCGCGGTCGCGATCTTCGGGGTGGGGCACGTCGGCCTCGAGCTGGCCAGGATCCTGGTCCGTCACGACCTCGAGCTGCATCTCGTCGACTCCCGCGCCGACCAGTTCGCCACGGCCCGACTGTCCTGCCTCGACGACGGGGAGGCCACCGTGCGCGTCCACCACTCGCCCGTGCCCGAGCTCGCGCTCGGCGCGGTGCCGCCCGGCACCCACGTGCTGGTGATGACGCACGACCACGCCGAGGACTTCGCTCTCTGCGACGCCGCACTGCGCTGCACCGACCTCGGCAGCGTCGGCCTGATCGGGTCGGCCGCGAAGTGGGCGCGTTTCCGCACCGGGCTCAGCGTCGAGGGCCACGACGAGGCGACGATCGGCCGCATCCGCAGCCCCATCGGTCAGCCCGGCCTCCCGGGCAAGGAGCCGGCGACGATCGCCGTCGCGGTCGCGGCCGACCTGCTCGGCGTCTTCGCGGCCGAGGCGGCCGGGGTCCGCCCGTGACCCTCTACCGCGCGCGGGTCCTCGACACCCCCGACGACCCGTTCACCGGTGGGGTGCTGCGCAGCGACGAGGACGCCGGCCTGCTCGTCCTCGACGGGACCATCACGGAGCGCGGCGACTTCACGGCCGTGCGAGCCCGCCACCCCGACGCGGAGGTCGTCGACCTGCGGTCCGGGGTGCTCCTGCCGGGCCTGGTCGACACCCACGTGCACTACCCGCAGGTCCGGGTCATCGGCGCGCTGGGCATGCCCCTCCTCGAGTGGCTGGAGCGGTGCGCCCTCCCGGAGGAGTGCCGGCTCGCCGATGTCGACTACGCGCGTGCGGTCGCCTTCGAGTTCGTGGGCGGCCTGGTCGCGGCCGGCACCACCACCGCGCTGGTGTTCGGCTCGCACTTCGCGCCCGCCGTCGACGCGCTCTTCGAGGAGGTGGCGCGGGTCGGGCTCCGGGTCACCGCGGGGCTGGTCGTCAGCGACCGCGGGCTGCCGGAGCCGCTGCTGACCGATGCCGACCGGGCCTACGACGATGCGGTGGCGCTCGCCGCGCGCTGGCACGGGGTGGGCCGGGCGCGGTACGCCGTGACGCCGCGGTTCTCGTACTCCGCCAGCGACGACGTGCTCGACGCCTGCGCCGCCGTGCTGAAGGACGTGCCGGGCTCGTGGTTCACGTCCCACGTCAACGAGAACCCGGCCGAGGTGGCCGAGGTGACCCGCCTGTTCGGCGGCGCCGAGCACTACGTCGGCACCTACGACCGGCACGGACTGGTCGGGGAGTCGTCGGTGCTCGCGCACAACGTGCACCCGACCGACGAGGAGCTCGCGGTCCTGGGTGGCCGGCGCGCCTCGGTGGCGCACTGCCCGTCCAGCAACTCCGCGCTCGGCAGCGGACTCTTCCCGCTGCGGCGCCACGTCGACCACGACGTCCGGGTCGCGCTCGGCTCCGACGTCGGCGCCGGCACCGGCTTCAGCCTGTTCAAGGAGGGTTTGCAGGCCTACTTCATGCAGTCCCTGCTGGGGCCCGACGGGCTTCCGCTCACGCCGACCCACCTGCTGCACCTCGCCACCCGCGCCGGTGCGCTGGCGCTCGGGCTGGGAGACGAGGTCGGCGACCTCGGGGCCGGCCGGAGCTTCGACGCGGTGTGGGTCCGCCCGCTCGCGGACGACCCGCTCGACGTCGGGCTGCGGCATGCCGCCTCATCGGGCGACGCGCTCGCCAGGATCTTCACCCTCGGCGGCGAGTCCGACGTGGCCGGTGTCTGGGTCGCCGGCGACCGCCTCAAGACACCTAGGGTGTCCAGATGACGCGTGCACTCCACCACCTCGACCTCTGGGTGAGCGACCCGGTCACCGCCACCGGCGAGTGGGCCTGGCTGCTCGGGGAGCTCGGGTGGGAGATGGCAGACGATGCCGGGGCGGACACGGCGTCGTGGGCGCACCCCGACGGCACCTACTTCTTCCTCGAGCGCTCCGCAGATCTCGTCGACGAGCCGCACGACCGGCTGCGGCCGGGGGTGAACCACCTGGCCCTCACGGTCGAGGACCGGCCGACGCTGGACCGGATGCGCGCGGAGTCCTCGTCGCACGGGTGGCACGAGCTGTTCGCCGACCGCTACCCCCACGCCGGTGGCGATGCACACACCGCGCTCTTCCTGGAGAGCTCGGAGGGCTTCGAGGTCGAGGTCGTCCTCGAGCCCTGAGGGCCGCAAGCGCGGCGGGGAGCGCCGGCGCCACGATCGCTCGACGCCCCCCGGTGCTGGGACCTGGTTGGAGGGGCTACTTGTTGAAGATGCTCACACCGCCGGGGCCGACGAGCAGGCCCACGATGATCAGGACGATGCCCATCAGCATCTGACCCTTGACCAGCTGCACAATGCCTGCGATCACGAGGATGACGGCAATGATCCAGAGCAGGAAAAGCATGTGATTCTCCATCCAAACGGGGGCCCGTGCCGACGGGTGCCGGCGCGGCATCGACCCACAGCCCGGATTCCGGACGTGGTGAGCCAACCAGATCCGGTACCCGAATCTCGGCGGAGCATGCCCGAGGGGCTGAGGCTAGACGTGCTCGACGACCAGTTCGGTGCGCTCGGCGGCCAGGAGTACCGCCCCGACGAGGCTGGCGCGCTCACCCAGCTCGCTGGCCAGCACCGGGGTGAGGGCCACCGAGTCCAGGGCGTGGCGACGGAGCCCGATCCGTGCGGACTCGAGCAGCAGCTCGCCCGCCCGCGCCATGTCGCCGCCCACGACGACGATGGAGGGGTTGAGCAGGTTCACGATGCTGGCCAGCCCCCACCCCAGGTGCAGCCCGGCGTCCTCGAGGGCGCGCTGGGCCGAGACGTTGCCGTTCTGGGCGGCCACGACGATCCCGTCCAGGTCGACGTCGGGCAGCTGGCCGGCCATCATCGCCAGCACGGTGCCCGTGGAGGTGTAGGCCTCGAGGCAGCCGCGGCTGCCGCAGCGGCAGAGCGGGCCCTGGTCGTCGAGGGTGAGGTGCCCGATCTCGCCGGCGGTCCCGCCGGCCCCGTGGAACAGCTCGTTGTTGATGATGATGCCGGCGCCCACGCCGGAGGAGATCTTCACGAAGACCGAGCTGTCGTGGCCGCGGCCAACGCCGTGCCGGTGCTCGGCCAGGGCCCCGAGGTTGGCGTCGTTCTCCACGTGCACGGGGATGCCGAACTGCTCCTCGGCCGCGGCGCGGGTGTTGACGCCGTCCCAGCCCGGGAAGATCGCGGACGAGCGGACCACGTCGTTGGTGACCGGCGCCGGCAGGCCCAGGCCGATGTGGCTGACACTGCCGAGGTCGCGGGCCATCCGGTCGAGCATCGAGCCGGCCAGGGCGAGCGCCTCCGAGTGCGAATGGCCCGCTTCCAGGCGGCGGCGCTCCTCGGCCAGCAGCCGCCCGGTGAGGTCGCCGATCGCCACCGCGACGTGGCTGTGCCCGAAGTCGACACCGCCGACCAGCCCGGCCTCCCGGGCCAGCCGGATCGACGACCCGCGCCGCCCGCTCCCCGGGTCGGTCTCGA
>JAOPYB010000085.1 GCA_025964835.1 Nocardioides sp.
GGTCGCACGCCGCCACCAGCGAGGCCGGGGTGCGCCGGCGCCCGAGGCCGATCACGGTCTTGCCGGACTCACGCAACCTCGTGGCGAGGCGGGTGAAGTCGCTGTCGCTCGACACGATCGCGAAGGCGTCGAGGTTGCCGGAGTAGAGCAGGTCCATCGCGTCGATGATGAGCGCCGAGTCGGTGGAGTTCTTCCCGGTCGTGTAGGCGAACTGCTGCACCGGCTGGATCGCGTTGCGGTGCAGCTCGTCCTTCCAGCGCACGAGGTTCTGGGTCGTCCAGTCGCCGTACGCCCGCTTGACGGTCGGCACGCCGTAGCGCGCGAGCTCCTCGAGCAGCAGGCCGGCGTGGCCGGCGGAGGTGTTGTCGGCGTCGATCAGGACGGCCATGCGTTGCGTGGTCGGGTCGGGCACGTGGTCTCCACTCGCGAGTCGGTGCCCCCATCATGACCCAACGGGCGCCTCCGCCTCAGGCCTCGACCGGCTCGGCCACCGTCGTACGACGACGGCGCAGGCGGCGGGCCAGCGGCCAGCCGGGGACCAGCAGGACCAGCAGCACGACCAGGAACGGGAGCGCGGCGCCCGCGACTGTCGCGGCCCCGACGGCCAGCGTGGACAGTCCGTCCCAGCCCGCCTGGAGCCCGGGCACGAACCCGGTGTGGTCGGCCTCCTCCTTCTTCGCGACCGCCGCCTTCTTCTCCGGCGTGCGCTCGAGCGAGATCGAGATCGTCGACATCGTGGTCTGGTCGGCGAGGTAGGCCTGGCGCCGCTCGAGCGAGCCGAGCGCCGCCTGGCGGCGGGAGAGCTGGCTCTCGATCGCGATGATGTCCCGGATGCTCTGGGCCCGGTCGAGGAGCGTCTCCACCCGGGCGATGCTGCGCCGCTGCACCCGCAGCCGCACGGCCACGTCGATGACCTGGGTGGTGACATCGTCGGTGTTCGTGCTCGAGGTGATCAGGTCGGCCGCGCCCTCGAGGTCCTTCATGGCGGCGCCGAAGTCGGCGGTCGGGATCCGGACGACGAGCCGCGAACGCTTCACCGTCCCGTCGTCGTCGGTGCCGGTCTCCTCCTCGGAGACCTCACCGGCGTAGTGGTCCACGACCTTCTGGACGTCGAACCGGGCCTGGGCCACGTCGTCGGAGCGGAGGGCGACGTTGCCGGTGGAGATCACCGACCTGGGCGTCACCCCCTCCGGCGTGGCCTGGAGCGCCGTCACCGAGTCGCGGGTTCCCTCCGCGTCGTACGCCATCAGGTCGGAGCCGTTCGCGGAGAGGCCACGTTCCTGGGCCGCGGAGGCCGGGACATCCTGCTTCGACGTCGCGCCGGCGGCGTCCGATCCGGCGTCGTTGCTCCCGCCCGAGGAGCAGCCGGCGACCGCGACGCCGAGCAGGGTGAGGGAGGCCAGGAGCCCGGTGAGGCGGGTGCGTCGAGTGGTTCGCGTCATGAGGCTGGGACGGCACCGGGGTCGGCGCGGTTCCCCCGCCGTCCGCCGTCCGCCGTCCGCCGTCCGGGTCAGGAGGCGCGCGACTCCCGGTAGGTCCGGGCGTGCGCGACCAGCATGGCCTTGAGGTCGCGCACCGGCTGCGGCACGTGCTCGAGCTGGCGGTGGCGCAGCACCAGGGTGACGGCGGTGTGGTCGTCGACGATCGGGCGTGTGGTGATCAGCCCGGCCCGCTCCATGGGGTCACCGAGGACGCTGTAGTCGGGGAGCACGGTCACGCCGAGGCCCTCGGCCACCATGATCTTGCCGAGCTCGGCGCCGTCGGTGCTGTAGGAGACGGCCGGCATCTCGGCGCCGAACAGCCGGTGCGCGAACCGGTGCATCAGGTAGCCCGCCCGCATCGCGACGAACGGCTCGCCCCGCAGCTCGTCGACCGTCACCGCGGCCCGCTCGGCGAGCGGGTGCCCGGCGGGCAGGACGGCGACCGGCCGGCCGTGCACCAACCCGGTCCCGGTCAGGTCGTTCGGCGGGTCGTCGCCGGCCAGCACGTTGACGAGGCCGAGGTCGAGCACGCCCTCGCTCAGTCCCTGGTGGATGTCGGACTGCTGGGTGTTGATCAGCTCGACGGTGGTCGCGGGATGCGCGCCGCGGAACTCGCGCAGCGCGGGCGCCAGCAGGGTCGACGTGGCGGCGCTGACGGTGCCGACCCGGATCAGCCGGGTGCTCGCGCTCTGGTCCCCGGACGCGGTCCGGAGCCGGTCCACGGCCTCGAGCACCTCGACCATGAACTGCTGGAGGTCGCGGCCCCGGCGGCTGATCCGCGCCCCGGACCGGCGGCGGTCCAGGAGGGTGACGCCGAGCTCGCGCTCCAGCTTGCTCACGGCCTCGCTCAGCGCGGGCTGCGAGATGTGCAGCTGTTGGCTGGCGCGGCGCAGGGAGCCGTGCTGGGTGACGGCGGCGATGTACTCCAGCTGCTCGATGCGCACGGGACTCCTTGCGTGGTGCATTAGTCTAGTAGTCAGGTACAGTTAAGGTAGTTTAGCCCACCCGCCGCAGTGACCGCACGGCGGCCCCGGCATGAGTGAGAGGAAAACCCTGTCACCCGATCAGCGGAAACGGCCGCGGGTCCCGGCATCCCGCCTTGCACCGGGGGGCTAAGTCAAGCAATCTAGTCAACATAAGCGCCAAAGCACCGGCGCGGCCGACCCGAGGAGTGCACGATGAGCGCAGGACCCACCCGCAACACCCAGCCACTGAAGTTCGCCTACTGGGTGCCCAACGTCAGCGGTGGGCTGGTCGTCAGCAAGATCGAACAGCGCACCGACTGGGGCTACGACTACAACAAGAAGCTCGCCCAGCTGGCCGAGAACAACGGCTTCGAGTACGCCCTCTCGCAGGTGCGCTACATGGCGTCGTACGGCGCCGCCTACCAGCACGAGTCCACGTCGTTCAGCCTCGCGCTGCTGCTCGCCACCGAGCGGCTCAAGGTGATCGCCGCGGTCCACCCCGGCATGTGGCAGCCCGGCGTCCTCGCCAAGTTCCTCGCGACCGCCGACCACCTCTCGGGCGGCCGCGCCGCGGTCAACGTGGTGAGCGGCTGGTTCAAGAACGAGTTCGTGCAGATGGGTGAGCCGTGGCTCGAGCACGGTGAGCGCTACCGACGTGCGGAGGAGTTCATCCGCTACCTCAAGGAGATCTGGACCTCCGACAGCGCCGAGCTGCAGGGCGACTTCTATCGCCTCCACGACTTCGACCTGAAGCCGAAGCCGATCGCGTCCGAGGGACGCCCGCACCCGGAGATCTTCCAGGGCGGCAACTCCTCCGACGCGCGCAGGATGGCCGGCCGGGTCTCGGACTGGTACTTCTCCAACGGCAACACGCTGGAGGGCGTCGCGGAGCAGATCCACGACGTGTCGGCCGAGGCGACGAGCCACCACCGGTCGGTGCGCTTCGGGCTGAACGGCTTCATGATCGCCCGCGACAGCGAGAAGGAGGCCCGCGAGACGCTGCGCGAGATCGTCGCCAAGGCCGATGTCGAGGCGGTCGAGGGCTTCGGCTCCGCAGTCAAGGAGGCCGGCCAGTCCACGGGCGACAAGCAGGGCATGTGGCAGGACTCCTCGTTCGAGGACCTGGTGCAGTACAACGACGGCTTCCGCACCGGCCTGATCGGGGCCCCCGAGCAGGTCGCGGAGCGGATCCTCGACTACAAGCGACTCGGCGTGAACCTCCTCCTCCTCGGCTACCTGCACTTCCACGAGGAGGTCGAGCACTTCGGCCGGCACGTGCTGCCCATCGTGCGCGAGATGGAGGCCGACGAGGCGGCGAGGGCCGCATGACCGCCGTCACCGACCGGGCCAGCGTCGAGGTCGGCCTGCCACCCGTCCTGGGGGCCGGCGAGGCCGTCCGGGTCGCGCGCGTCCTTGCGGAGGCCCTCGCGGCCGGCGCCGCCGAGCGTGATGCCCAGCGGATCCTCCCGGCGGCCGAGCTCGAGACGCTGTCGGCGTCGGGCCTGCTGGGCGTCACGGTGCCCGCGGCGTACGGCGGAGCCGACCTCCCGGCCGTCACGCTGGCCGAGGTGTTCCGCCTGCTGGCGACCGGCGACCCGAGCGTGGCGCAGATCCCGCACAGCCACTTCGTCTACGTCAACGCGCTGCGCCACCAGGGCACCGCTGCCCAGCAGGCGTTCTTCTTCGGCGAGGTGCTCGCCGGCAAGCGCCTCGGCAACGCCCAGTCGGAGGTCGGCACGAAGAACGTCCGCGACTACCGGACGACCCTGACCCCCGACGAGCGCAGCCCCGCAGGGGAGGGCTGGCTGCTCAACGGGGTCAAGGGCTACAGCACCGGGGCGCTCTTCGCCGACTGGATCCCGGTGCTCGCGCACCTCGACGTCGACGGCCCGATGCACGTCGCGTGGGTGGAGTGCACCGCACCGGGCGTCACGGTCGTCGACGACTGGGACGGCATGGGCCAGCGCACCACGGCCTCCGGCACGGTGCGCCTCGAGGACGTCGAGGTCCACGCGGCCCGGATCACGCCGTACCACCTGACCTTCGAGGGCCCGCAGGTCTACGGCGCCTTCGCCCAGCTGCTGCACGCGGCTCTCGACGCCGGCATCGCCCGCGCGGCGCTGACCGACGCTGCCGAGTTCGTCTCGACGAAGAGCCGGCCCTACCCCGACGCCGGGGTGGCGCGGGCCGCCGACGACCCGCTCGTCGTGCACGCGTTCGGCGAGATGGAGCTGCAGGTCCGTGCCGCCGAGGCCCTGCTCGCCGAGGCGGGTCGCGCTGTCGACCGGGCCACGGCCCGGACCGGCGAGCTCACCGAGGAGACCGCCGCGCAGGCCAGCCTCGCCGTCGCGGCGGCCAGGGCGTCCAGCAGCCAGGCGGCGGTCGACGTGGCCAGTCGCCTCTTCGAGGTCGCCGGCACCCGCTCGGCGCTGGCGAGCCTGAACCTCGACCGGCACTGGCGCAACGCCCGCACCCACAC